>NZ_JBXWRL010000005.1:0-164568 GCF_059612885.1 Ruegeria sp. YKSD179
ATTCCGACGTATCGCAACCCGGTACGAGAAAACGTCACGCAACTTCATGGCCATGATCAAACTGGCCTCGATACGATTGTGGATCGAGTTTTATGAGTCGGCTGCCTAGTATTGTTTCCAGTTTTCAGTCAATGGCGGGAAATTTGATCTAACGTTCGGATCAGCGGGCGTTGGGCGTTCGGCGTGGGAATACGTTTTGTGCTTCCTGACTCTCGACGATGGCGCAAGTTATCCGCGTGGGAGTGAACGAAACTATGGTTGGGACACCGTTTTCAAAAAGCAAATCATCTGTACTAAATGGAGCACATCAGGATACTTTTCGGCTTAGCCAAACAGTCACTCGAATTAACAAAACGGTTTTCAATTGTTTGCTGGAAAGCATAGATGCCCGAATACTCTTTTCCACCTCACCCTCAAGTTTCCCTTCCTGTATTGGGATCGACGGCTGTTTTTCCAGTGCGTCGAGTATACTGCGTCGGCAGAAATTACGCAGCCCACGCTGTCGAAATGGGTCACGACGCCGATCGTGAACCACCATTCTTTTTTCAAAAAAATCCGGACAATTTGGACCCTTCGGGTGAGTTTCCGTACCCGTCTATGTCAGACGACGTGCACTACGAAGTCGAACTTGCAGTCATGCTGAAGTCCGGCGGCGTCAACATCGCGGTCGAAGAGGCTGCACGCCATATTTTTGGGTATGCGCTGGCTGTTGATATGACTCGGCGGGACTTGCAAAGACGGCAAAAAGAGCTTGGTCGTCCATGGGAGGTCGGTAAGGCCTTTGAACGATCTGCTCCGGTTGGGCCAATTCATCCGGTATCTAGCGTCGGATTGATCGCTGATGGTGCTATTACCCTGTCGCTGAACGGAAAGCTTCAACAAGTGGGGGATGTCAGTCAAATGATTTGGAAAGTTCCCGAGATTATCTCGTACCTAAGTGAATATTTCGAGTTGGCAGCGGGTGACGTTATCCTCACTGGAACGCCGTCTGGCGTTGGATCGGTTCGAAAGGGAGATGTGATCGAAGTCGCTGCCGCCAATTTGGGAACCTTTGATGTCAAGATTGTATGATCGTGGGTTGGTGACTAAAAGTAAGGCTGCAAGATTGGATTTTGCACAGTTTAGTCGTGAACGAGGCTCGCCAGCGTTACAGTCTCCGAAAGCGGTTGCGCGCGCAAATTGTTTCAATAAAGACAAAGTCCCCAAGGCAGGCAGTCGTCCAGCATTTGGGTTAGTGCGACACAATAACTAGCGTCTGCCGTATGGCAGTTGAGCAGTTTTCCCGTTACTTTTCTGGTTGGCATAAGACATAGTGATCGGCGTCCTCCAATGAAGCTTGAATTTCATCATATCAACTTTGTCTCGAAAGATGTGGACCAAATGCATGACTTTTACACGAGGTTGCTGGGTCTCGAAGATATCCCTCAGGAGAATTTTCCGCGCACTCAAGCGACAGGTGAGACCGGGTATGATGGCAAGATCAAATTTGCCTCAGATGGTGCAGTGCAAATGCACCTTGCAGAACGCCAGCTTGATGTCGCCTTCAAGAATGGGCAGGTGATCAATCCAGTAGACTGTGGACATATTGCGTTCCGTACCGATGATATTTCAGCGGTACTTGAAACCCTCGAACAAGAGGGGATTCCGTATTCTGACTACGGCACAACCTTTGCAAAAGAATGGCACCAAGTTTTCTTTCTAGATCCAGAAGGAAACGTCATCGAGGTTCATCAACAAGTCGGATGATTTTCTCTCTGATGATTACGAAACTTCGTCCCAAATAGTCTGCCATTCGTCGGCCACGGAACCCGGGTGTCTATACTTTCCGGCGCGTCGGTACCAATACTCTGCATTGCCATCGTCACCCTCGATCCGATGAACCAGTGCGTGAATCCAGTCAAATGTCGGCTCACCCTCGTAATCCTGGCAGATCTCATGCGCCTGCTCCATTTGGTAGCCCGCCTTGAAATGACCGTTCCTTAGTAGCTCTAGTGATTTTATCAGCAACTGTTGGTTCATTCGGTTATTCCGTTCAGACAGTTTGATTTATCCACAACATTGCACAACGGTTGCAGGATGCACTAGCCAAGTTCAAAGCGGAAAACATTTTGCACAAAGACATCTCTGACAAGAAAAGAAGAAAAATCACAAACCTGCACCTGTCTTGTGTAATCGGTCTCATGGTAGATTGTTGAGCGGCGCAAAGTAAGTGTTGGCACCAAAGTTATTATGAACATGCGCAGAAAGCACTTCGGAACTGTACTCGACCATATTTTACTGGTCTCATTTACAATTGTTATGTCTGCACCCTTGGGTTTGGTATTCTGGAACGCTGGCAAAACAGGGGGGTTGTCTGCTCGAGGTCAGGATGCTGTCACGTCAATGGATGGATACCTGGAGAACTTGGCATTCTTCCGCGATTTGGCGGCAAACACAAAGGCGGCCGATTTTTCGTGGATGCTTAGCTCAAGCATGTTTTTGGCCTTGGGAATTGCTACGGTAACAACGGTTGTGGCATTTCTTGCAGCCTACGCAATGACCCGTTTCCCTGGTCGTATACCCAAAATTTGCTTTTGGATAACGGTTGCGACCTTGTTGTTCCCGGTAGAGGCAAGAATTCTAAGCACCTTTGATGTCGCCGCTGACTTGGGTTTAATCGACACGTGGCCCGGTGCGATTTTACCAGTGTTGCCGTTGGCTCTTGCGACTCTGGTTTTTCGACAGCACTTAAAACTGATCCCAGAAGAAATTTTTGAAGCCGCTTTGATGGACGGCGCTGGTGCCATACGCATATTGCGGGATTTTCTGGTTCCATTGTCGAAAGCGCCAATCGGCGCGGTTTTTCTAATTTCATTTGTGTTCGGTTGGAATCAGTATCTGTGGCCACTTATCATTTCGGTGGACGATCATATCTATCCCTTGATGCGCGGATTAAACTTGGTTGTAACCGGATCCGGTCCCGGATTAGTTGTTGCATCGGTTTCGATGCTGCCTCCATTGCTACTTGTTCTTGGGTTTCTTCGCCTGATGACCCAATTGACGGCCATACGAAGCTAAAGTGTATTGAGATAGTCAGAAAGTTGTCGAGCTTGGTCAGTCATTATAACGCCAACGCCCGCTTCAATTAATTTTCCCCAGACCTGATCCGGACTGGATTTTGCAAGCGTGTCACTTAATCCGCAGCAGTGAACAGGATCCAGAGTGTAGGTCGAAATCTTCATTTGATCACCGGCAACTCGGCAGGCCTCTGCAAGCTTATCAATGTCGTCGAACCACAACTCAGCGCAGGCTATGCCGGCGTTTCGTAAATCTGCAATATGACAGAGGTCTGCGGTCGATAGATTAACCTTGGCCATGCCCATGAGACCGCTTTTCTCTTCGAGCGCGAGCAGGTTTGAAATTTCGTCTTTGGTCGACGTGTCTATTTTGATCGAGCCGCTAAGGGTGCTCGATTTTTGCTCCAGATACTGTGCGACTGCTGCAGTTTCACTGGGATTTTTTACGTCAACGTCAAAAAAGGCACCTTGGGGCAGATCAGAGAGCAGCTCCGAGAAAAGGGGCACAGTTTCGCTGGTGACCTGTTTCGAGCTTCCTCCGGAACCTTCGCGCAGTCTAATTCGCGAGATGTCTTTTGCAGTGAATTCGGAAACGCGGCCCGTATGATCGGTCATTCTATCAAGGGTATCGTCATGAAAGACGACGGGCTCACCGTCAGATGAAAGCTGAAGATCTATCTCGACGATACCGTATGGCGTCGCCTTGTGGATCGCTGCCAGCGAATTTTCCGGCAAGGGACCCCACAGACCCCGATGGACTGAGATCAAAACATTGTTCTTGCTGTTCCGAAACATTTCTCGGAACCGATTTTTTGCGTTCATGTCAGGATACGTTGACCAGTGGCCTCGTCGAATAGAAGCACGTCATCGGGTTGAAAACCGATTTTTATGTGGCCCGAAGGAGCAGGTAGGTCTGCGTCTTGGGCCAACGTGATTTCCTGACCGCCAATGTGACCGTGAACAAGCCGCGTCGCGCCTAAATCTTCTAAAACTGTGACATCAAAACCAAAGCCAGCCTCGCCATTCACGATCTTGATGCGCTCAGGCCGAAGACCCATCTGCACTCTGCCCGAGTGCTTGACTGAATAGGGTATCGACTGCCCGTCAATTTCCAGTGACTCTCCGGTTGTCGTTGCTTCGAGCATGTTCATGGGCGGAGCCCCGATGAAGCTGGCAACGAAAGTCGTGGCCGGGTTGCTGTATATTTCTGCAGGGGTGCCGATTTGTTCGATTTGCCCGGCATTTAGTACAACAATCCTATCCGCCAAAGTCATCGCTTCGACTTGATCGTGAGTGACATAGATTGCAGCAGTCTTGAGACGGCGTTGAAGCTTTTTTATCTCGAGTCGCATCTGATTTCTCAGCTTGGCATCCAGATTGGACAAAGGCTCGTCAAAAAGAAAGATGGCAGGATGGCGAACGATTGCTCGCCCCATTGCAACGCGTTGTCTCTGTCCACCTGATAGCTGGCTTGGTTTACGATCTAGGAACTCCGCGATCTGCAGCAATTCGGCGGCCTCTGACACTCGGGTGTCAATTTCGGCCTGTGGTGTCTTTCGGTTTTTCAGACCGTAAGCAAGGTTCTTGCGCACCGACATGTGAGGGTAAAGAGCGTAGTTCTGGAAAACCATCGCGATATTTCGGTCTGCGGGTTCGAGTTCGTTGACAATTCGTCCGGCAAGTTCGATTTCACCTTCGGTTACGCTTTCCAATCCGGCAACCATTCGCAGCAGTGTCGACTTCCCACATCCGGACGGCCCGACAAAAACCACAAGTTCTCCGTCCTCAACATCAACAGATACGCCTTTGACCGCATCGGCGCCGTTGGGATAAACTTTTTTGACGTTTTTTATTTTGAGGGTCGTCATTTTTCCTGCTCCACCAGGCCCTTGATGAACATCCTTTGGAATATCAGGATGACCGCAACAGGTGGGATCATCGCTAACATCGCCATAGCAAGGGCTTCGTTGTATTTCGGAATGTCGGCGCCAATCATGTTCTGCATGACTTGTTTGATGCCTCGAACGAGTGTGAAATAAGTTTCATCCGTCGTCATAAGAGTTGGCCAAAGGTACTGGTTCCAGCCAACCACGAACATGATGATGAAGATTGCCGCCATCATTGTCCTGGACAATGGTACGAGGATGTCGATCAGAAAACGCCAGGCATTTGCTCCGTCGATCCGCGCCGCTTCAAGCAATTCATTAGGAACTGATTTGAAAAACTGCCGGAAAAAAAACGTACCGGTCGCAGAGGCAATAAGCGGAAGGATCAACCCTGTATAAGTATTCAACAAACCAAGCTGCTGGACCACTTCGTAGGATGGCAGAATTCTGACTTCCAAAGGGAGTAGAAGCGTTAAGAAAATGATCCAGAAGGCTAGGTTGGCAAATGGGAATCTGAAATAAACGATGGCGTAAGCAGCAAGCATCGAAATGACAATTTTGCCAACGGCGAACCCAATTCCGAGGATGAAACTGTTTTGCGTCATTAGCCATCCGGTAACTTCTCCGGTGAAGCCACCTTGTTGGTTCAGAACAGTTGAGTACGTTTGCGCAAATTGGTCTCCCCAACCGAGCTGCATACCTTGGCGGTGAATCAGCACGTGGTCGAAACTTGACGTGGTGAATGCCACGACCAGTGGCGCCATCATCAAAAACACGCCGAACCACAAAACTACATGGTCGTAGATACGCACTCCACCGAAAGTTTTTCGCGATGGTGCCGGTTTTGCATGCGGAACAGAGGCTGACTGTTCAAGCTCGGTTGTTGTCATGTTTCACCTCAATTGTAATGCACGCGGCGTTCGATCAATCGGAATTGGGCGATCGTCAACGCAAGCACGATGAGCATCAGAATTACGGATTGCGCGGAGGAACCCCCGAGATCATTGCCTCGAAACCCGTCACGATAGACCTTGTACACAAGCGTCACCGGAGAGTTGCCAGGCTGATCCTTTACGATCAAGTCGATGGTGCCGAAGGTCTCAAACATTGCGTAGGTAATATTCAAGATCAGTAAGAAGAAAGTGGTCGGCGCAAGAAGCGGAAAAGTGATGGTCCAGAAACGACGCGTCTCGGACCTGCAATCAACACGGGCGGCCTCTTTTACGGAAGTTGGGATAGACTGGAGCCCCGACAGAAAGAAAATGAAACAGTAAGGTACTTGCTTCCAGGTAGACACAATGATCATCGCGATTCCTGTGTCCCAGTAATTGACTCCTACGCGCATTTCCCAACCAAAGAGGGCTACGAACTCGACGAGCGGGCCAATGTGCTGGTCGAATAGCATGACGCCTATCAACCCAGCAACGGGAGGCGCAATTGCGTATACCCACATCAACAAGGTCTTGTATGTGGATTTTCCTCGCAAGACTCGGTCGGCAGAGACGGCGAGCATTAGTCCAAGTGCAAGGGACATCAGCGATACGATGACTGTAAATACTGCCGTGAACCAGGCCGTGCGCTGGTAGTCAGAACCTGTCAAAGCAACCCGATAGTTGTCGAGACCGACGAATGTCGCGTTACCAAAAAACGGGTCTTCCAAAAAAAAGGATGATCTTATTGCTTCGGCAGCAGGCCAAAGAAAAAAGACCGCAATGATCCCCATTTGCGGCAAGAGCAAAAGATACGGAAACCAAGGGTTTCTAAACTGGGATTTTTCCACGGCGACCCTTCCCCTTGAGCGCGATATGGGGCAGGGGCGAGAACCGCCCCCACCGTTGTAAAATCAGTTCGTCTTCGAGAAGCGTTCGAGCAGCTGGTTGCCTTCTTCTTCGATCACGGCAAATGCCGACTCGACGTCGGTTTCACCTGCAAAGATGCGACCATACTCGCGGTTCATGACGTCACGAATTTGAACGTAGAAACCCATTCGATAACCCTTTGAATTATCACCGCCGGGCAGTGAAAGTTGCAGGATGCCAACTTCAGCCTGTGGTTTCTCCTGGTAATAACCGGATGCCTTTGTCGCTTCGTACGCAGCGGTTGTTATCGGCACATAACCGGTTTCAGTGTGCCAGAACTGCTGAATGTCTGTCGACGACAGGAACTTGAAGAACTCTGCAGAAGCTTTGTTTTCTTCGTCCGAATGACCCGAGAGTGCGAAAAGTGCTGCGCCACCAATGAAGGTCTGTGTCGGATTGGCCGTAACCGACTCCCAATATGGAAGATAGGTTGCCGAGAATTCAAAATCAGCCGAGTTCAGAAGACCGCCAAACGAGCCGGACGAGCCGAGCCACATGGCGACTTCCTGGTTCTCGAACGGAGTTTGGTTATCGCCCCAACCGGCGCCGTAATAGCCATACCAACCGCCATCCAACCACTCTTTAACTTTCGAGAAGTGCATCTTGATGGCGTCGTTGTTCACTAGAATCTTGGTGCCATCGGATCCATCAAAACCATTGTTGTTGGTCGCAAATGGAATGTTGTGACGTGAATGGAAGTTTTCGGTGAAAATCCATGGGCTGTGCGACTGCGCAAGCGGGATGTAACCTGCCTCTACGATTTTTGGCGCGATAGCCTCGAATTCTTCCCAGGTTTTTGGTGGCTCAACACCAGCTTTCTCAAGAGCGGCAACATTATAATATAGAATTGGCGTCGAAGAATTGAAAGGCATGCCGACCATCTTACCATCCGAGTCAGCATAGAAATACCGGACGCCGGATATGTAGTCGTTTGCATCAAAGTCTATACCCGCCTGTTGGATTAAGTCTTCGGCTGGTATTACCGCTCCTTCAGCACCGATGATCGTAGCAGCACCTGCGTCAAATACTTGGACGATGTTCGGCTGTTCACCAGCGCGGAATGCCGCAATTGTCGCTGTTAGTGTGTCTTCGTACCCGCCTTTGTACACCGGGGTCAAAACAATCTCGGACTGCGATTCGTTAAATTTGTTTGCGATCGCATTCACAGTTTCGCCCAACTGCCCGCCGTGGGCGTGCCACCATTCAATTTCAGTCTGCGCGAGGGCTGGCACAGTGAAAAAAAGGGCTGCCGCGGAAGCGGCAAAAGTAAGCTTCTTCATCATTGAACTCCCAAATGTGTATTCCTTCCGCGTTCTTATGCGCGATATTTGCAGTTTTTGTGAAACATCGGGCAGAGTCCAGCATTATACCTGCTGCAGTGCAGCGGTTAGAGCTAGCGAGGTTAAGAAAATCATGCGGTTTCTGTTTGTAACGGACCTTCACCTACGGGAAACTGACGTTGATGATTTTTCAACTCATGTAAGGATTGTCGACGCCGGACTAAATTTCGCTGGCGAGAACTGGCCAGACGCCGAGTTTTGCGTGATCGGAGGCGACATAAGTGACGACGGCACCCGGTCGACCTATCGCTGGCTTAAAACCCGCCTGCAGTCATTGCCGTTTCCTTCAATTCTTATACCCGGTAACCACGACAACCGGTCGGTTATGCTGGAAGAGTTTGAAATCGAAAGCCCGTTTATTCATTCAGCCGTGGACTTCGGTCAATATCGATGTTTGTTCCTTGACACACTCGACCCAGGTAATGACAGCGGGTTTATGTGCCCCGAACGCCTGACCTGGATTGAAGCTGAAGTCAGCAAGGCGGGCGAACGCCCAATAATAATAGTAATGCATCACCCACCATGTGACATCGGCGATCCGATCCTGGATCCGATTAAATTAAGAAATTATAGAGAGTTGGCAGATGTCCTGGAACCTGCCAACATCGCTCAGATTTTCTTCGGGCACATTCACCGCAACCTTGCGACGACATGGAATGGAATTCCAGCGATGTCACTTGCGCAACCAAATAGAGACTTGCCGACATTGTCAGTTGAGCTTGTTGGCGATCGTATTGCGTCCACATACCGAGCATCGCGTTCCAATCTCTCTGGCAGGTGAATACAGTTTTTGACACATCGGTTTTGCATCGGGAAATTACGGAAAATAACTAGTTAAACGTCTGTATAATTCCGGATGCGCTCGCTCGCCCAGAGTTCTATTAATTGCGGCTAAGAATAGAAGAAGTTCAACACGTAACTACTTTCACTGATGAAGAAAATTATGTTTTCGGGGCAGGTAATTTTTGAAACTGGACATTCGGTGCCTGAAATCTCAGTTGATTACCTGGCACAAATCTTTGGGTTTTAACTAATTCACGTTAAGAGAATATATTTCAACCAGCTCCTCTCTCCCGCGAAGTTTGTGCGCGCCGATGCGCTCGAACTCAAGCGGTTTGACCAAAGCGCTTCGGACGGAACTGGAGGTGAGAACATTTACTTCGGATTCCGAGTTTCCCAAACTTCTACCAGCTTCTTCGAGCCTTTGCGCAACATTTACTGCATCTCCGACAACCGTGTAGCTGAGCCTGCCTTCGCTGCCTATATTCCCTACAACGACCCGACCAATGTGAATCCCAATTCGTAACCTGACGGGGTGCAACAACCCTGCCTCTGTTCGTTTGCTAATGTTGAAATCCTTGATCCACCGAGCAATCTCAATCGCCGCTTGGCATGCCAAATCCGCTGCGTCATCCTGATGTTCCAATGCGCCCCAGATTGCCATCACAGAATCTCCGATGAACTTGTCGATGGTACCGCCGTTTCTTTGAATACAATCGGCCAGCCCGGCAAAGTGTTCGTTCAAAAATAGCGCAACCTGAGGCGCCGTGAGATGCTCAGACAGAGTTGTAAATTCAACGATATCCGTGAACATTATTACGACATCGCGATGCGATGAATTTATTTGCTTACCGGTATGATGGCGCATCAATTGGCGCACCAGTCGTTTGGGTACATAAAGTTCAAACCAGCGCAACCCGTCGAGCATAAAGTTGTAGGAACGTGCTGCCTCGTCCAATTCTCGGAAGAATGACCCTTCGATTTCAGCGATGTTGGAAATATCCAGGTCATGAACTCGCTTGGCACTGTCAGACAACCGCCGGACGGGTTGCGCAATCTTTTGACCGATTAGGGCTGCCATTCCAGCCGAAAGCACTGCCATGACGAGGCAAAAGATAATGGCCCACTTCAATCTGGCTGCTTCTGCGATGATATCGTGGGCTTCAAAATATGTGGCTACGGTCAGCGGTTGTGCGCCATAGCTCGACAACTCATCAAAGAAAATGACGTATTCCCACTCTGCGTAGGCAACAAAGCGCGTGTTTGTGCCGGTCAGAAAGTACTTTGCGACGCTAAAGCGATCATTCGGCTGCCACATAGCCGAGACGATAGGATCTGAAAACCGGTCTTGCTGCGGAAGAGGCGCCGAGCGGTTCAAACCAGAATAACCAAACGCCATAAGTGGATGCGCCAGAACGGAATTTCTTCCATACAGCATAAAAACATTTGCGCCGAACTCCACTTCTTGGTCAGCCAAAAATTCGGAAAGCTTCACAATGGAAACCCAAGCTGAAAGGACGCCGACTATTTTTCCTTGCCGAACAACTGGTTTTTGATAATTCAAAACAGCCTGACCGTATTCTTCTCTCCAGAGTATGTCACCCCAGCGGGATTTTCCTGTCTCGATTGCACTATTTACTAAGTTCAGCAGGTCCACATCATCGCCGAGCTTCAAAAAGATCGGCACAGTCTCGTCCTGTACGCGTTCGACTCCGGTCAAGATTTGATCTCGGTCTATAAACTGAAGACGCAAAATCTGGGGAGTAGCCGAAACAGCACCTAGCAACAGGCTGACGAATTCCTCAGAACCATCAGGTTCGACTTCGTCGGAGGCAATCCGACTTGCAATAAAGTCAACTTGGTCGGAAGCCGCGGTCAGATATCGCTCAACCTGCTGACGTTGAGCACCAATAATCAGTTCCGCCTTTTGTGTTAACAGCTCTGAGGTGTTTCTATAGCCAACGATCAAGCCGACACCTAGAACTCCGGCAACAGAAGTAAGAACAAAGAAGCCCAATCCAAGCGCCAGCGCAACGGACATGGAGGCATGCCATTCGCCACCATTCGATGCATCAGATTTTGTTTTCAAGCCCCCCATGACACGTCCTGTGAACGAGCCTGCATTAAAGCTTTCTTCAATAAACTATATACAATTTGTTGAATTAGTTAAAGTTTCGCATGTCTGCTTGGGAGCCTATCGGAAACCCCGGCACATGCCGTGTACCAATGAACGAAAACACCCGAAAACAATGTAGCCACTCAAGTTCCAGATAGTTTGAGCAAGATCAAAGCCTGCCAGTGCATTTTTCGGCACACTTAGCTGGCAAGCTGATCTCGCAATATTAGGAGGTTTTTGGAATGCTCGAAGAAAAGAAGACCCCGCAACTTACCACTGGAATGCACCCCTTCACTGATCATTTCCGCCGCGAAATGGAGACGATGATGTCACGGTTTTTTGTTGGACCTACTACGTTCCAGCCAATGGATACGGCGGCGCAGCGGACGGGCTTCCCGTCACTCGATATGACTGGCGCTATTTCTCCAGCGGTCGACATAAACGAGACGGATGCGGAAATTGTTTTGACGGCCGAACTGCCCGGATTAGGCGAAGACGATGTCGACATAGAAATCAAGGATCGCCGACTTACGCTGCGCGGTCAAAAAAAGATCGAATATGACGACAATAGCAATCTGTATGTAAGCGAACGAAGCTATGGCAGCTTTGTTCGGGCGATGACGTTGCCGGAAACGGTCGATATCGAAAAGATCACCGCGGAATTCGACAAGGGTGTTTTACATATCAAAATGCCAAAAACCGAACCACGGGATCCAAGCCGAAAGATCACGGTTTCCTCTAAGTGATCCGCGTTAGTTCCACAAAATACTCAGTTTTTCTTTCATCGCCCCTTCGGTCTATCGGGTCGAAGGGGGTAAAGCGGGCAGCGCTGTGTAAACTGTTTCAGGTGATGGTTTGGAGGCGTCACGGAAAATCTTGCGGCATTCAAAAATCGCTGTTTTTTGGCAGCGATAGGTTTTTAGATTTCGCGTGCTAAAGTGTTCAGGTCACCTTTGAACGGGGGTCGATAATGCAGGAACCGGGCGCGAGTGATACGACATCACCGTCGGATGCCTTTGAAGGTGACGTACGTGCATTTCTTGAGAGCTTGACTGGTCCTTCGCGCGGCAATGTAATCTGGCTGGTTGATAACGCTCTGACAGTGTCTGTCGATGAGAGCCGTGCCTTGGGTCTTCGGCAGAAGAGTGACGTGCCGCCCCATGATGAAGATTTCGCGACACTTCAATGGTTAAACGGCGTGTATACGCTGACTGCGCTGTCCGGACGCAATTTATGGGTCAATGGGCAAAAAGTCTCGTCGACTGCCCTTGGACATGGCGACATGATCGAGTTTGGCGAACATGGGCCGATTTCTCGGTACAGGGTGTGCAATCATAAGTTTCCCGCGCGCCATACAGTGGAAGACATTCTAAGTGACGCTTATGCCTACGCTCGAACGAGCCGCCGACCTTTCGCAAAAAGGGTGTCTGGCGCATTGCGAGAAAGTGGTCGTCGGCTTGCGTCACAGACTACTGTTTTGTTCCGGATTACTGTCCTCGCCTCACTGCTTCTTATCGCAGGTTTGGTATTTCTGCTTTATCAAAACGACAGAAAACTTGCGGAAAGTATTCAACAGGAATCCCGCAAAATCGAAGCGGTTGCTGTTATGCTTGCGCAAACGCGGGAGGACGCGATAACCCCTGAAGATTTGAGCGCTTTGAGGAGTGCGTTTGAAAACCAAGCTATCGCAACCGAGCAACGTCTTGGAACACTTGAACAGAGGGCAGGGGCGCCGACACGGATTATTGACGCCTCGACGCGATCTGTCGCCTTTGTTCAGGGTGCATATGGCCTGCGTCATTTAGAAAGCGGTAAACTTTTGCGGCATGTATTGGGCCCAAACGGAGAAAAGCTGCAAACCCCGTTTGGACAGCCTTGGATAGAACCGGATGCAACTGGTGAGCCTGCGGAATTTCAATTCACAGGTACAGGGTTTTTGATTGAGGGTGTTCCATTACTGGCGACCAACCGCCATGTCGCGTTGCCGTGGACTTCTGGCGATAGGGCGAAGGCTCTCAAAGGCGCTGGTCTGGAAGCAGAAATGTTGAGGCTGGTGGCCTATCTGCCCGGTCAGGCTGAGTCAATCGAGGCTAAATTAAACCAGTTCAGCGAAACGGCCGATCTGGCGCTTTTGTCAGTCGACCCGGACCGGGTTGAAGGGCTAGGTCTGCCACTTGCAAATGACCAGCCCCGAGCTGGCGAAGAAGTTTTCCTGTTGGGATATCCGACCGGCCTCAGGGCGTTGATCGCGCAGGCCGGTCCGGATTTTCTAGAAACGCTTGAGAAGGATGGTTCTGTCGACTTCTGGAAGATAGCCGCTCGGCTTTCTGCGCAAAGCCAGATTCAACCTCTCGCCAGTCGGGGAATCGTTGCTCAAACTAACCCGGGCTCTGTCGTATACGATGCAGAAACCACAACCGGTGGAAGTGGTGGGCCTGCGTTAAACAGAAAAGGAGAGGTAGTCGCAATAAACGCTGCGATTTTGCCAGAGTTTGGCGGGTCAAACATTGGTGTTCCAGTTTCACACCTAAAAACACTACTGAGGGATTCTTTAAACCAGTAATTATTCACTGGTTTGAAAGCGTGACTTCTGCACGAGGAAAATAACGGTAAGCGGAACCACAACAGAGATTGTTGCCACCGCGATCAGCAAGTGCCCCAGTTGGCTGTAGTCAGCAGTCGACGTCACGACGCCCGTATCAGGGTTGGTAACCGCGCGTGTGACAATGAAATTTTGATTCAGGTACTTGGTACTGAGGCTGCTCGCAGACAGGGCCATGTTGGTGAAAGATGCCATCACCGCGAAAAAGGTTGCTTTGAGTTGTGGAGGAGCGTTTCGCGCAATCCAAGCCAACATTGGAACCATCGCTATTTGTCCTAACGGTGACTCTACTGCGGTGTCTAGAATGGCGATAAATCTTGCATCGACTATTCCTCCGGTGCGCGCGGCAGTCCATTCGTGCACCCCGTAGTACAAAGCAAGATTTGGCAGAGCGAGGACGCCTGCGGCGATCGTCAACATAAACACAACCTGTGCGATTGAGCGGTTGGCCATATAGGGTCTAAGAATTATCAGTCCGAGTAATGCAAGCAGAGACGTCAACAAAGCGAGTACAGCCAGGAATTGCTCGTCAAAACCAAGCTCATCGATTTCGAACCAGGTCAGACCAGGACCCGGCAAAGGAACCGCCCGGAAAACAAAAATGATAATTGCGGTTCCGATCAAGGCTTGTGCTTGTTTTGGATCCAGCTCCTTAAGTAGGCGAGACATAAGGTAAAGGATAACCGTTAGCGACACTGCAAAAATGGTCTCTTGCGCAAACTCGAAATTCGCGGTTCCCAGCACGATGCTGAGCACAACAAACGCAAGGCCGCCCAGCAAAATCGGCCACTTGACCTCGGTTGCTTCTTCCGGGGCATGCGGCGGGTGCCCCTGACGAACGCGCTTACGCTGGATAAAAGTGTGAAACACAACTCCGCTAACGGACAGCATTGGTATGACCAGCGCAATCAGATAGACTTGACCGTATAAAGCGAGACGTTCGGTCTGTTGCAGATCTTCGGTTCCGGAAAAGATCCATATGTTGACCGCCGCAACTGCTGCAAACCCGGAAATGATTGAAACTCGGCCCAAGGTTTGCATCGTTGTATGCTGCGCGCGTGTTTCTTCAGGCGTAAAGGGGTGGCCGTTGTTGTCCACTTTAGGCACTGCCTCGACCGTCATTGCATCGGCGACGACATCCTGAATGGCATAGCCTGATGGGGCCAAGAGAAGCGCAATCACGTACCAGTCTTCCAGCGGCATAACGTCGGCCATTCGACCGGGTGCCGATACTAGCCCGTACATTGTAAGCAAGGATAGCGTAATCAGAGATGCACCAAACAGGATCAGAAGGGACTTCCAACGCCAAAACAGGTCAACGATGTGCCCCAACGGCATTTTTAGTATCCACGGGAGCCCAGCCCAAAACGCTAACCCTGCCACAAAAGCTGCTGATAAATCGAGGTAATCTTTTAAAAAAAAAGCCCCGACCACCGATGTCAAACCGGAAACTCCGGCTGCAAAATATACCATTAGCGGCGGCAGGTACGACCATTGCAGTTGTTGTGCCAGATCAACAAAAGTTCTGTGCCACCAAGCCGACAACTGTGCGCCTATGGAAGTCTGTTCCCTATTCATATGTCAGCGGTGCACGTCAATTATGGCCCTTTACCTTTTGATATTTATAGAAAACCTGCCGCGAACAGCAGTGCGCTGGTTACTACGCCAAGAATGGGTACGAACAAAGGAACTCGGAAGTGTAACCCAGCGGCATCGGGCCTCGTCTTCAGAAGGATTAGTGAAAGATTTACCAATACGAAGACACCCAGCACGATCTGAGAGGTACGTTCTGCCAGCGTAGCAATTGGAAGAGTTTGAGTCAGAAACAAGATCGTTCCGACTACTAACACTGTTGCAACAACTGGTGTCTGAGTGATTTGAGGCACCGTAGCCAGAATTTTCGGCAGATGACCCCGGTCGGCAAGGCCATATATTACTCTCGAAGCCATGATCATTTGGATCAAGACACCGTTGACAGTAGCCACGATTGCAACTGCTGCGAAGCCCTGCCTGATGGCCTCTGGCGCATTCGAAAATACCAATGCAAGAGGGGCGGAAGACGTCGACAGGAATTCTATCGGAACCACAAGCAGGACAGTCACCGATGTTCCCAAATACAGTGCAGTCGCAAGAACGAGCGTCAATAAGATGGCTTTTGGGATCGTACGCTTCGGTTCTTTCACCTCTTCTGCGACGTTGGCAATATCTTCAAACCCGACGAATGCGAAAAACGCCAAAAGCGAAGCCGCAAAGATCCCACGCCAGGTGTCTAGTCCAAGCCCAGGTATCATTTCGGAGATTGCATATCCTTGCGGTTCCTGAATGGACATGCCCCAGCCAATTACAAAAAGGAGGCCTGTAATTTCTACAATCGTTATTACTGCAGCGACGAAAACCGATTCAGTAATGCCCCAAAGAGCTATAAGCCCCATTACCAATACAACCGAAATAGTAAGAAAAGCGGTCCCAAGACCTGTTAATGCGTGAAGGTATGAAGCAGCGCCAATCGCTACGGCAGATGCAGATATGACACCGGATGCAGCGACTGAAAGACCAACGAGTACGGCCATCCAATTTCGTTGGAACCCAGCCTCGACATAGGCCGCTTCACCCGCACTCACGGGATATCGCGTTGCAAGTTCGGCGTAGGATAATGCGGTCAACGAAACAACAAGTGCTGCGATAAGAAAAGAGAAGGCTGCAAATGGGCCGGCGACATCTGCCGTCGCACCCACAAGCACATAAATGCCCGCCCCGACAGTGACACCAAGACCATATAGGGTCAGCAATGGAGTCGTCAGAGACCTTCTTAGCTTCGGTGACGATGAATCAACTGTGCCCATGGAACTTGCTCATAGCGCATTCTTTTTTGTTCATGCAGCCAAAGCATTGCCGATGAGACTGCACAAACGACGCTGATTCAATTGTATCCTGCGTTGATTTTTGCATCGGTTATTTCTCCGACCAGATTTATGTCGAGTGATACCTGTCCTACACGATACGTCAGATTAGATCTTTTGCCAGCCAAAAAGGGGTTCGCTACCTTTTCGGTCGAACCCCCTATGTGGAACTTCCACGTTTTCAAATATCCGTTCACCGTTTATTTTGCTTGGGGACAGGGTGGTAAACGAAGATCAATTTGAAACACACGCATCTCACAATACGAATGTGAAATGCGCTTTGATCTATGTCAACCAAAGCGCCCCGCCGGTTTTGCGAGGTTTAATCCAAGGCGTCGCAAGCTCTCGTTATCGGACAACAACGAAAGCGAGGTATTTGGCGGCGCCAAACTGATTGTGGTTATTTGTTTGTTATGCTTTTGGATATTTTACCAGCATTAGGCGGCATCGGCCTCTTCCTTGTCGGAATGCTGCTAATGACAGACGGGCTTAAGGCTTTGGCCGGAGCCCGTCTGCGGGACATATTAGGCAGATTTACATCGACGCCGTTTACTGGCGCAGTCACCGGCGCGGTCACCACGGCTGCGATTCAATCGTCCAGCGCAACGACAGTTGCAGCAGTCGGATTTGTTGCCTCTGGTCTGCTTACTTTTCCGCAAGCGCTAGGGATCATATTTGGGGCAAATATCGGAACGACCATGACTGGCTGGTTGGTCGCCCTGTTAGGGTTCAAATTGGACCTTGGGCAAGTCATGTTGCCCGTTGTCTTTGTCGGGGCACTGCTTGCACTTTCCTCGAAAAAGTCGATCTCCAGCTTTGGGCTGGTATTGGCTGGTTTCAGTCTGATTTTCGTTGGGATCGAGCAATTAAAGTCCGGCTTAGATGCATTTCGTGGCGTGGTGACTCCTGCCGACTTTCCCTCAGATAGCCTGCTTGGGCGACTGAAACTTGTTCTGATAGGAATCCTGATCACAGTTGTTACCCAGTCTTCCAGCGCAGGCGTGGCAACGGCCTTGGCTGCGCTTAGCGCCGGTGCAGTGAATTTTCCCCAAGCCGCGGCTCTGGTCATCGGAATGGATGTTGGAACCACATTCACCGCAGTTCTGGCCACGCTAGGCGGTGGAACGATGGCGCGACGAACTGGGTTTGCCCATGTGATTTACAACTTGATGACAGGTATAATGGCGTTTTGTCTGTTGGGACCGTTTGCTGCGGTCGTTTCAAATTGGTCAAACCCCGAGAGTTCTTTGACGGCACTCGTCGCGTTTCACACCTTCTTTAATTCTCTTGGTGTTTTGCTGATCCTGCCTTTTGCCCGACCATTTGCCAGGTTAATAGAGGCTTTGATACCTTACCGGGGTGCAGTTCTCACGAATTCTCTGGATCCTCTAATTTTGGATATGCCCGAGGCAGCAGCGGACGCGGCAAAGGTCGCTGTGGATCGTATTGTGACGGCCGCCACTGCGCATCTTCGATCGGTCATGGGCGTCATGCGATCAACCGATATCGATTATGGGCGGACCGACATCGAGACAGCTTTGTTGGAAACGCGTGCGTATTTGGACAAAATAGAATTATCCAGCAAGTCCCAGGAGCAGATATCCAGTATCAAGGGTATGTATCATATTCTCGATCACCTTGACCGGTTGCTGTATCGATGCGGCCAAGAAGAGAGGATTCGCGAGTTGCCCCGGGATCCACGGCTGAAGCGTCTCGCATTGGTAGTTGTTGCAGCGACAGATAGATACTTGGAGATTGACGATCCTGAAAAATGCGAAAACACACTGAACCGGGTGCGGCGCTTCTTGCGGCAACAACGAAAACTGCGTCGAGACTTGCTAATATCCGATGCGGCGACAAACAATTTGCCTGACGAAGTGGTCTGGTCGCGGCTTGATGCCCTTAGGTGGCTACATCGAGTTTCGTATCACCTTTGGCGTATCCGAAAGCATTTGAATTTGCTCGAGGGCAAGTCGAAAAGCGACAGCCTAGCATCGGAAAGCTCAGACGAGGCGCAATTTGATGTCGATATGGACTGATTGCACAGATGATTTGCCAACCTCATCACGTTGATTTCCTTATTTTTGGGCAGACAATATGAGCGAAGTCAAAGAACTGTCCCGGTTTTGCTGCGTAATGTAATATTGAGCAAAGTTGGGGCGGAGGAGGAAGAGATGCCAGTTTTTCGCGGGATATTGATAACACTTTTGGCTGCTGGAAGTGCCTTGGCTCAGGAAGTGAGCGTTCAGGAAGGAAATGATCTGTATCGAACCTATTGCTGGCAATGTCATGGACTTGAAGCAACTGGGGACGGGCCGATGGCGGAAATGCTGGCTATTCGCACACCCGATCTGACCAAGCTGGCGGCTCAGAACGATGGTGTTTTCCCAACAGAACTTGTAGCTCGCCAAGTAGATGGAAGATCGATGGTACTTGCTCATGGCGGTGAAATGCCGATCTTTGGCGCCGTTTTCGAAACTGATCAACAAACAGCGATAACTTTGCCGAGTGGTCAGAAAATGATGGCGGGACTGCCGCTCGCAAGTTTGCTTATGTACTTGGAAACAATACAGGCTGATTAGAAGTTGACGGGCGTTCTAATATCTTTCAGCGGCACGTCTGATTGACATCAAAGTCAGCGGAGGACCCAAAACTTCAAATACGACCGTACTTGCCAGAGTAAAGGCCATGATGGACGCGGCCCAATTTGGAAATTGTTCCCCGGCAACCAAGGCCATTCCAACAGCCACACCAGCTTGTGGCAACAGGGCAGGGCCATACCAAAAGGCTTCTCTATGTGGCAAACCGCCCAAGCGCGCTCCGCAATAGCCCCCGACAAGGCGCGCAATTGTTCTTGAGGCCAGGAACATGGCGCCGGCCCAGCCCATTAGGCCGAGGGCTTCAATGTCCAACGTCGCGCCTGCCAAAAGAAAGAACAGAATCATAAACGGCCACTGAATATGTTCAATCTCATGAAAAGGGCGGTCATGGTGACGCGCCAGATTACTGACAACTGACCCCGCAACCATTCCGGTTATCAGAAACGAAACTTCCAGCCAAAGCGCGAGGCCAGCAGAAAGAAAAACGATTCCCACAGCCTCGGCCTGCATCGGTTCACCGGGCTTTAGTCGACCAGTAAGATAGGCCGATGGAACGCCCAATGCGATTCCCAGAATAAATGCGCCTCCTAGATCCCACAGTGCATCAAGTGTTACCTCGGTCCAGCCATTAGCGTGACCAGCCAGAACCAGAACAACGCTGAAAACGATCAGTCCCCAAGCATCGTCAATTGCAACTATACCCTTGAGTGTTTCAGTGAAACCATTCGAAATTCCGGACTGTTTGATCACGTCCGTCATAGCAGCGGGCGCGGTAGCGGTTGCTATCGCGGCCAAAACCAATGCCAGCCCCGGCGCCAACCCAATTGCTGTCAAACCGATCGTTACGACTAAGAGGGTCGCTACCACGATAGAAATCGAAATCGCCAGAATAGCTCGCCCGTGCTGTATCAGGTTCTTCTTTGTCAGCGATCCGCCAAGAAGAAACGCCACCATCGTTAGCGCTACAATGGATACTTCATCAAACCACATTGCAACGTCGGTCGGGATCAATCCCAAGCCTGCATTCCCCGCGATCAAGCCAATAAACAGCAAGGTTGTAACCCGAGGAAGATGCGTGACCCTGCCGATCTGATCCGCCGCCAATCCGGCAAGAAAAAGAACACCTAGTGTTATCAGAAAACCGGAAATATTCATCCAGGACCAAGTGCGATAAGCGATATACAAAGTGCTAGTGAGAATTATTCTACATGCAACGGTGCTTGGTAGGAACCGGTGAAATATCCAGGGTCCTGTTCAAGACTGAAGGGCACAAAAAGGGTGTAGAGGTAATACCTCGGAAGATTTCAGTAAGACCTAGTAGGCAACAGTTTTTCAGGGTGCGGAGGTGAAAGTTCGCCCTTTGATAAAGTCCAATACACGCCTCTTCAGACTTTTGTTGACGCCTTCAACAAATATGACGCTCTGAGACTCCCGCCTTAAGTATGCTGACAGGACATTCCTGGTTTGTTTAAAAATTCTGAAAGAAGTTTTGTGATCTGTTTTATAGCACTGATCGCGAACGGTGCAGTATCATCAACAAAATGGTCAGATTACGCAATAACCCAGCCAAGTTCAGTGCGATACCCATTCCGAAATAATTTCCCACGATACCTCACATCCTGAGGCCGTCATTCCCAAGTCTTCGCCGCGTGAGCCCGTTGCAGTAACAACCATCTGCGCATGTTCTGTTATTTTCTTTTACGAATCGACGTGTAGGTGCACCTGCGTTTCCATTCGGGCTTCCCCTTTGTGATTTGGCTCAGCCCGATCTCGGGACGCTGTCCAAGTATTTTTTTCAGTACGTTCAAAATCGAATGCAACCCCTTCGCGATCACTGGCGTCAAAGGGCTTGGTGTGTGTTATGCGGATCAAAACTCCTTTTGCTTGTGCAATCTAAAGTAACGAATCTGAACATCCGGTCTGAGAGAGCAGATTACTTTCTATGGACCGCTGACCATCATGTGGCTGGATGTCTTCTGCCTCAACTGGAAACGCTCAAAATGTAAGGCCGATAAGCAAGCTGAAAGCACGTTTAAACATTCCTTTCTTTCATTGTTGATTGATTGTTTTGACTTGCAACGGTTTTCGCAAAAGCCGATTTCCCAGTCGGAACCAATGGAGTTTTGCGGGTGCTATCGGCATCGTCTTGCGTCGACCTCGACGGCAATTTTACACCGGAAGTTTCGCGATTTGTCCTGATCAAATATTCATCTCTTTTTCAGTATTAGTATAGAATTTACGTTTAATTTTTGTTAGTTTATGATTAAGGAAAGGCCAATTAAAATATTGAAAAAAATAATAAAAGTCACAAATGGGTGTTTTTTTGAGTTGAAGAAATTTATGCGAAAGAAGGGCTTCAGAATGCCTCGTTTGTATCCCAAATCTCAAAGTCCGATCATATCGCCCACAAAGTTGGACTCAAGCGACACGGGCACCTTTTTGGTCAAAGCTATATGTTCGGTCTGGATTATATCCGAACCGGACTGGTTGCCCCGCAGCTACTTTATGCTGACCGAATAACCGCGCGGTGATCTGGTGATCCTGCATCATAGCAACCACGTTTGTGTCGCCTCCCAAATGCTCGACATGTGTGACGCGCGCGGAAATTGGACCTTCGTCAGCCAAATACA
The DNA here is from genome assembly GCF_059612885.1 of Ruegeria sp. YKSD179. NCBI lineage: Bacteria > Pseudomonadati > Pseudomonadota > Alphaproteobacteria > Rhodobacterales > Roseobacteraceae > Ruegeria > Ruegeria sp. YKSD179. The sequence continues at coordinate 21,770 of NZ_JBXWRL010000005.1, forward strand.
AATCCTCAGGTCTTATTCCCGTAGTAAGCTCCGCGTTGTCGCCGATAAGGTCGGCGGGGAAGAAATTCATGGACGGAGAACCTAGAAAACCAGCGACAAACTGGTTGGCGGGGTTGTTGTAAAGCTCCATCGGGTTACCGACTTGTTCGACGCGCCCGTCTCGCAACACGACGATTTTATCAGCCAAGGTCATGGCCTCGGTCTGATCATGAGTCACATAGATCATCGATGCATCAAGTTGTTGATGAAGGTTTGCGATTTCCAACCGGGTATTCATTCGCAACGCAGCGTCCAGATTGGACAACGGCTCATCAAACAGAAACAGCTTAGGCTCGCGGACGATGGCGCGTCCGATGGCAACGCGCTGACGTTGTCCACCCGACAGCTCGGATGGATAACGGTCCAAATAGGGCTCAAGATTCAACAACTTGCTGGCTTTTGCTACACGTTCTTCGATGACCTTTTTGCTTTGACCCTCCTGTTTCAGCGCCAGCGACATATTCTTGCGCACATTCAGATGGGGGTAGAGTGCATAGCTTTGAAAAACCATTGCTATGCCACGCTTTGATGGTGGCGTAAGGTTCATAATTTCGCCGTCGATGCGAACTTCACCCGAGGTTACATCCTCAAGCCCCGCAATCACGCGCAGCAAGGTGGACTTGCCGCAACCTGAAGGTCCGACAAATACCACGAATTCTCCTTCGTCCACTTCGATATTGATGTCCTTAAGAACTTCAACGGTGCCAAAGGATTTGTTCACATTCTTCAGCGTCAGGGCGGTCATTGGTCTATCTCTTTCAGCGAAATGGGTCGGCCAGTGCGGATGCTTTCATCGGCGGCCAGACAAATGGCCAGCGATTGAACCGCGTCGTTCATGTGGCGGGTTAGGTCGATGTCTTGGGCAATAGCGTGAAGCATATAGGCCTGTTCAGCGTCGCAAAGCTCTTGGTGACCAGGTTCGTCGGGCATATCGATCTGCCGATCCCCGTCTGGACGATGAATCAAGATCCCACCGACTTTTGTGTGCCCATCGATATCTGATGACGCCCCTTTGTTGCCATCGGTGATCGAAACGGAACCATTTGGTGAAACGATATCCTTAACGAAAAATGCCGTCTCAGACATCATCGGCCCCCATCCGGCCTCGTACCAGCCGACGGAACCATCCTCAAAAACGACTTGAAACTGGCCGTAGTTGTACATTTCCGGATCGATTTCATCGCTTAGACGTAATCCCATGCCATGTACGCGCACCGGATCGGAGTCGGTAATCTGGCACATCACGTCGACGTAATGCACACCGCAATCAACGATGGGAGAGGTGGTCCGCATCAACGCTTTGTGGGTTTCCCACTCGTCGCCACTACTTTGTTGATTCAGGTTCAGGCGGAATACGTAAGGTCCGCCAAGATTTCGGGCTTCGGCGATCAATCGCATCCATGACGGGTGATGGCGCAAGATATAGCCAACGACAAGTTTACGATCCGTTTCGACGGCCTTGTCGACTACCCGCCGAGCATCGGCAACAGTGGTGGCCAGAGGTTTTTCTACGAAAACGTGCGCCCCGGCTTCCATTGCGGCACAAGCATACTCAGCATGACTATCAGAATAGGTGGCCACAATGACTAAATCTGGTTTTGTATCAAGCCCTTCTTCGAAAGATTTAAACCGTGGATATTTGAGTAGATCTGTCGGCAATTCAATGTCGGACCGATTGACCAGCCCTACAATTTCGGCGTCGGGGTGTTTGTGCAGGGCCAGAGCATGACTGCGTCCCATGTTGCCGAGACCTGCGATTAAGGCTCGGGTCATTTGACTGCTCCTGATGTTATTCCGCGGATCAGTTGGCGTGAGAAGATAACGTAAAGGACTAAAACAGGTAGGATCGCCATGCTAAGCGCCGAGAGAACCGCGTTCCAATCAGTAACGAACTGGCCGATAAAGACTTGGCTGCCGAGGGTGAGGGTCTTGGTCTCTTCCGCCGGCGCAAGGATCAGCGGGAACCAAAGGTCATTCCAAATTGGGATCATGTTGAACACGGCAACGGTGGCCATTGCAGGACGAACCAACGGCAGAACCAGTCGGAAAAAGATCGTGTATTCCGACAGGCCATCTACGCGGCCTGCATTCTTCAGATCGTCCGAGACTTGCCGCATGAATTCCGAAAGGATGAATACAGCCAGAGGCAGGCCTTGTGCGGTATACACAAGGATCAACGCCCACAGAGTGTTAACCAGGCCTGTTGCCACCATCAGTTCAAGAATTGCGACCGTGCCGATGCGGATCGGGATCATGATACCAAGGGCCAGATAAAGACCCATAAGCGTGTTGCCTTTGAACCGATATTCACTGAGCGCGAATGCGGCCATAGCACCGAATAGCAGGATGAACGCAAGCGATACCACTGTTACAATCAGCGAGTTTTGAAAGTAGAGGAAAAAGTCACCCTGCTTCATCACAGTTTGATAACCAATCATCGAAAAGCTTTCGGCGTCCGGCAGGGCCAACGGCTCTCGAAAGATAGCCCGACGCGATTTGAAGCTATTGATAATGATCACAAAAACAGGGAACAGCGCGATTAGAGTATACAGAATTAAGGCGCTGTGCATGGCAACGTTGTTCAGCGGGTTTGAGCGTGCTTTATTCATTTTTCAGACCCTTACAACTGATACCGGCGCATCCGGGTCTGTATGCCGAACAGGTAGATGCAGACACCAACAAGGATGATCGCGAACATAGCCCCGGCAATGGCCGATCCCATGTGAGGATCCCCTAGCTGGAGCTGAAATCCGAAAAATGTCCGATACATGAAAGTTCCCAGAATATCGGTTGAGAAGTCTGGCCCCGCAAGCGCGCCCTGTGAGACGTAAATCAAGTCGAACGCATTGAAGTTACCCACGAAAGTTAAAATCGAGATTATACCTATTGACGGGAGAATCAGCGGTAGTTTTATTTTCCAGAATGCGGATGCTCCGGTAATACCGTCGATCTCGCCGGCCTCTAAGATTTCTTCAGGGATCGAAAGCAATGCGGCGTATATCAGCATCATCGGAATGCCGACGAATTGCCATACCGATACCAGTGCAAGCGTTGTCAGGGCATATTCTTCTTTGCCAAGCCATGGGGCGAAAAGTGATTTCAGCCCGATTGCATCCAGCATCGATGGAGCGATGCCCCAAAGGGGCGACAAGATAAGTTTCCAAGCGAAACCGACAATCACAAAACTTAGAATGGTCGGGATGAAAATTGCCGATCTGTATAACGCAGCAAAGCGCAATCTGGGGTGAGACAACAGCGCTGCAAGTGCGACCCCAATTGGGTTCTGAACGAGCATATGGATCAAGAAGAACCAGAAATTGTTGCCTAGTGCGTTCCAGAATTGTTCGGACCAAAGCGGATCGAAAAACAGAGTTCGGAAGTTCTGAAAGCCGACGTAAACACGGCTTTGATCTACCTCTGTAAACAGCGCAAGGCGTAACGTGTTGAACAAAGGAAAGATCATCACCGCGGTGTAAACCAGCACGGCAGGTGCAAGGAAAACGGCGATATGCCATCTAGTGCGGCGCGTCTGCATGAGGAACTCCGGGAGAGGGGTCCGGACGCGAAACCAAGTGCCGCGTCCGGTAGGTTCAGTTGTCAGGCTTTACTGATGCGGTGCATACCAGCTAGCCAGTCCATCCTGCAGGCGTTGACCAGCGTCGGTAGGCGTCTCTGCGCCTCTTATGACGTTGGCGGATGCGTTCCATGTCTCAAGCTCGAGATTTGGCTCGCCGCGTGATAGAATTTGATAAGTGGATCGAATGGTTGTTTCGCAATCGCCGCGCCAACTTACGAATTCCTTTGCAAGCGGATCTTCCAGCTCTACCGTTTCATTGGACAGAGGGAAGAAACCTGGCAAAGCGTTACCAAAAATTTTCGCGAATTCAGGAGAAGCGACCCAAGCCAAAAACGTCCTGGCGGCTTCGGCGTTTTCTGCGGCTGCGTTCATGCCTATGCCGATATCCGTATGGTCTGAAATATAGCATGTGTCGCCAGCGTTCTGGACCGGGGGCTTGAAAGCGCCCATTTCGAAATCAGCCTGCGTGTTGAAGCCGGATATTTCCCAACTGCCCGCCGGGTAGATGGCAGCACGGCCGAGAGTGAACAGGTTCTGGCTGTCAGGATAAGTTTGTGCCTCGAAACCATCGCCGAGATAGTCCTTCCATTTTGCCAGCGTCGCATATGGCTCAACCCATTGTGGATCAGTCAGCTTCTGAGTTCCTTCGATCAACGCCAAACGTCCTTCCTCACCATTCCAATAGTTTGGGCCGATATTGTTGTATCCCATGGTTGCCGCCTCCCATTGGTCATTTGTGCCCATGGCCATCGGGATATAAGTGCCGTCCTCCTTAATTTTCTCTAGCGCTGCAAAGAACTCGGCTTCGGTTGTTGGCTCTTCAATTCCCAACTCGTTGAAGGCATCCTTGTTGTAAATGAAACCATGAATCACCGATGCCATAGGAACGCAAAATGTGGCAGATCCGTCATCGGTTTGCCAAGCTGCCTTTGCCACGTCTGAAAAATTCGACATCGCTGACAGGTCTGACAGATCGGACAAATGCCCTCCTTCATACAAGCCGAGCGATCGGTCAAATGGGCGGCAAGTAATGATGTCTCCGGCAGAGCCGGCCTCTAGCTTGGCATTCAGAGCGGCATCGTATTCTGTGGGTGCAAACGGCGAAAACACCAACTTTATTCCGGGATTTTCAGCCTCGAATGCCGGAATGATCTTTTCTTGCCACAAGGCAAGGTCATCGTTTCGCCAGCTTTCAATCGTTAGCGTAGCTTCCTGAGCATAGGCGGCACTTGCAACAAGTGCAGTGCTCATCATGGCAAGGCTTAGAATTTTGCGTTTCATTTGTTTACTCCCAGGTTGGTTGTTTCGTTGGCTTTGGTCAGTCGCTCAAATGCGGGGCGCAGGTGGCCGCCGGATTCGTCTAACAACTTTTGCGTGATTTTTACTGAATCGGCACCGGCGGCCAAAAGGATAGCGTTTTTGAGATTGCCGTCAGCCGCCATAAGTGCGGAATTGGCGCTGTCTGGCGTCACGCCAGTCAGTTGGCACACAATCCCGTTTGCTCGATCGCGTAGCTTGTCATTGTCTGCGCGCAGGTTGATCATCATGCCGTCTTGAATATGACCAAGTTCCACGGCCATCAGGGTGGACAGCATGTTCAAGGCAATCTTCTGCGCGGTTCCCGCGCCCATGCGCGTCGAACCCGAGATCAACTCGGGTGGGGTGGAAAGTAAAATGGCGTGATCCGCCATTCGCAGCAATGGCGTGTCCGGATTGTTAGCAATGCCAATTATTGTCGCGCCAGCTGTACGAGCAATTTTTGCCGCCTCAATAGTATAAGGCGTGGTGCCGCTGGCCGAAACCATGATCACAGTGTCGGCATTTGAAAGGTTCTTCAGTTCTTGGCTAAGCGAGTCGGCGGCATCCTCGACGTCGCCAGGCATTTCCGGACTTGTCGGCAGACCGCCGGCCATATGGATCCGAATTTGTTTTGACGGGATGGAAAATGTCCCACCAAGTTCCAGCGCGTCTGACGCCGCCATTTGCCCGGACGAGCCGGCGGCCAGGTACCGTAGAATTCCACCTGAGCGGATAGTTTTTGCCATTGCTCTCGCGCCATTGCAAATTGGCCCCAAGGATTCCAGGGGCGATCGCGCGGCTTCTGCTTGGCTATTGGCGAGGAGTTCAGCGACCTCGATCAGTGGTCGAGTGTCCAAACCTTTTGCGTGCTGGTGCAGTTGCTCTGTCACTGGCTTGGTCACGTGATTCCCCCTTTGGCTTCGTACATCATACCTTTTAGATACCATTAGTCTACCATTTTGTTTATTTCGGAGAAGTTTGCGTTATTTTGCCAAAAATACCGAATTTGGTTGCAATTAGGACTTCTATTATTGAGAAAGGTATTATATAGGTCTTGTTATGACACAGCCTATCAACACTCTTATTTTAGCTGTCGATGGAGGGGGGACGCGTTGCCGCCTTGCTGCGATTGAAGGTGAAGTCATCAGCAGGGTTGAGGTGGGCGCGGCCAACGTATCGACCAATTTTGAGGCGGCTTGCGCCGAGTTGTTGGGTGGTTTGCAAGTGTTGGCCGCGGAATCCGGCCATGAGGTGAGCACCCTAACTAGGGCGCCAACTTACATGGGTTTGGCTGGGATAACTGGAGAGGCGATTGCAAGGAAGCTTGCACAGGCGCTTCCATTTGATCGAATTAAGATAGAAGATGATCGCGCTGCGGCATTGCGCGGTGCGTTGGGTGAGGGCGAGGGGTTCGTTGCGCATTGCGGCACAGGCTCGTTTCTTGCGTCGCAGCTGTCTGGTGGTCGGCGGTTCTCTGGCGGTTGGGGGCCGGTTCTCGGCGATCAGGCGTCTGCGCAATGGGTCGGGCGCCGCGCTTTGTCCGAGACGCTGGAATGCGTAGATGGGCTAAATGGATCATCAGGTATGGCGACCCAGCTTTTGTCCCGTTTTGGCGGGCCTGCGGAGATTGTGCAGGTTGCGGCAAAAATGACGCCGTATGAACTTGGATCGCTTGCCCCTGTGGTTACAGAATTCTCGGATCAGGGGGATGAGCTGGCCAAAAAAATTCTGCAGGATGGGGCCGATCATTTAGCAGGGCGTTTGACCAAAATGGGTTGGGTTGCCGGGATGCCGATCTGCCTTACCGGCGGAATTGGGCCACGGTTTGGACCTTATCTGCCCACCATAATGCAATCTGAACTAGTCGAACCTGAAGGCGATCCACTTTCGGGTGCGATTGCTTTGGCTCGCGAGTTTCTGGAGGAGATCGAAAGTGAACATCGCTGATTTCCTGCGCCCGGAGGGGTGGCTGGGCCAAAATTCCGGCCCGCGTTATGTGCAATTGCGTCAAAGGCTTGAGAAAGGAATTGAAGAAGGGATTTTACCGCCCAACAGCTCGTTGCCGCCTGAAAGAGAAATTGCAGAACTGACGGATCTTTCCAGAGTCACCGTCCGCAAGGCCATTCAAGAATTGGTGCGAAAAGGCGCAATTGAACAACGTCAGGGATCGGGTTCATTTGTGCGTGAACCCGTGGCGAGAGTTGAGCAATCGTTATCGCATTTGACTTCGTTTACCGAAGATATGGAACGACGGGGCCTAAAGACGACGTCAACTTGGCTCGAGAGAGGAATTTTTCTGCCGTCCCCGGAAGAGATGATGGCGTTGGGTCTATCTGCGAATGAGCAGGTCGCCCGAATTCATCGCCTGCGCGAAGCGGGTGGCCGCCCGATGGCGTTGGAACGTGCGGCATTGCCGTTGGACATTTTACCCAACCCAACTGAGGTTACCGGCTCGCTTTATGCAGTTCTGGAAAAAACAGGGTTTCGGCCAGTCAGGGCAATTCAAAAGATCTCTGCAATCAACCTAGAAGCTCCGGAGGCTGAACTTTTGGATGTCGCCGAAGGAACAGCCGGGCTTCGTATCCAAAGAACTTCGTATCTGGAAAGCGGGCGTGTGGCCGAACTCACACGTTCAATCTACCACGGTGATGCCTACGACTTCGTGGCAGAGCTGCGACTGTCAAACTGAAAGCCTGGGGCCATGTACAAAGAAACGACGCAAATGAGGCGGGAAATCAATGAGATACCCGTCGCCGTTGAAAGACTATTAACCGAAGGTGCGGAACTTGTCTCTCGAACCGCAAGTGAAATCCAAGACCGAAATCCACGCTTTCTGATCTCGGTGGCGCGCGGATCTTCGGATCATGCCTGCAGCTACCTCAAATACGCTGCCGAGTTGTTGCTTGGGTTGCCTATGGCGTCAGTCGGACCCTCGGTCAAATCGATCTATGGTGTTGATATGCGCTGCGAGGATGCGGTTTGTATCGCGGTGTCACAATCCGGACAAAGCCCGGATATCGTTAAGCTGACGCGATCTATGACAGAAGGCGGTGCTTATTCGGTGGCAATCACCAACGAGACTGGATCGGCACTGTCACAAGTCTCGAAGGCAACGTTACCGATCTTTGCAGGACCCGAATTAAGCGTGGCGGCCACCAAAACTTTCGTTACTTCGCTGGTTGCCGGATTGTGGTTGCTGGCGCAGGTCAAACGGGACGAAGATTTGTTGCGGGCCATACGTGGGCTGCCGGAAGACCTGTCTGCTGCTATTGCTTGTGACTGGAGCGTTGCGGCAACCGCCGTGAGCGACCGATCTCTGTTTACGCTTGGGCGCGGTACGTCGTTGGCGATTTCAAACGAAGCTGCACTGAAATTTAAGGAAACCTGCCAAATTCACGCAGAAAGCTATTCGTCCGCGGAGGTTCTGCACGGACCGGTATCTATCGTTGATCAGGGTTTTCCGGTTTTAGCACTAGCCTCGGGCGATGCGGCGGAGGCCAATCTGGCAGAGGTCGCAGATACGTTGGCTGAAAAGGGCGCGCAGGTTTTTGCCACAACCAGCCAGGTAAAGCGGGCTTCAGTTTTGCCGCATGTGCGAACGTCGCACTGGATCACAGACCCGATACCAACAATCGCTTCTTTCTACGGAATGGTCGAAAAGGTTGCTACTGAACGTGGAATAAACCCTGATGCACCACGCCACCTGCGAAAAGTGACAGAAACGGTATGAGACCGGACTCGATAACTTTTGCCGGAGGTCAGATTTTTGACGGCGAAACCCTGTTATTCGGGTACGCTGTTCGATTCCGAAACGGGATCTGGGATGAGATGTTTCCGGAAACCGAACTGTCCGCGGAGGACCGCGTAGAAGATCTGGCGGGTGATATCCTAAGTCCAGGATACGTTGACCTACAGGTCAATGGCGGTGGTGGGGTAATGTTCAATGATGATCCTTCGGTCGAGTCTTTGGCTATCATAGCCTCAGCGCACCGGGATTTGGGTGCGACGTCAATATTGCCAACCTTAATAACCGATACGCCAGAAAAGACGCGGGCCGCAGTTGATGCGGCGATCCAAGCCTGTAAAGAGGGCGTGCCTGGAGTTGTGGGGCTTCATCTAGAGGGACCGCATCTGTCCCAACGCCGAAAAGGGGCCCACGATGCCGCCCTGATCCGGCCAATGTTGCCCGCGGACCTTGATTTGATCCTTGATGCTGCTGAGCAATTGCCTACGCTGATGGTGACTTTGGCGCCAGAAAGCACGACACCGGATCAGGTCAGAGTTTTGTCGCAGGCCGGAGTTGTGGTCTCATTGGGGCATACCGATGCACCATTTGATACTTGCATTAGTTTTGCGGGCGCTGGCGCGAGATGTGCAACGCATCTTTTCAACGCCATGAGCCAACTGGGCAGTCGCGAGCCGGGTTTGGTCGGCGCGGTCCTGTCAAACGGTGGTATCTTTGCGGGTTTGATTGCGGATGGCGTCCACGTTCACCCCGAAACAATGCGCGCCGCATGGTTGGCCAAGCGCGGGCCGGGGCAGATATTCCTTGTTAGTGACGCAATGGCGGTCGCTGGAACGAAACTTACTGAATTCCAGCTGGAAGGTCGGCTTATTCAGCGAGAAAGCGGCAGGCTAACGCTGTCAGATGGTACTTTGGCCGGAGCAGACCTTGATCTGACAACTGCGTTAAGGGTTCTGACCGAGCAGGTAGGTTTGCCGCTGGTACAGGCGCTTTCTGCGGCTACCACTGTTCCTGCACGGTTTCTTGCGGACAGTGATCGATTCCAAACCAAGTCACTGACACGTGCAATTAGAATTTCCTCTGATTTATCCGGTGCTCGGCCAATTTTGGCTGACCAGTGACCGGTCTTCCAGCGCATATAGCTATTGCATTGGAATTTCCTGACGCAAATTCCCCGTCGTTTTGTCAAAAATTAGGATACGGTTGTCATTCGTTACAATGACATACCAGTTACTGCCGATTGTAAGTGCCTCAGCCCGGGCGCCATCAGGTAATTCTATTTGGTCGGGCAGGGTGGGGGTTCTGTCCGACAAGCGGATGACAATCAACGCGAATGTCAATAAAACGCCGCCAATCATAACCGCAGTCAACAACATGACCATGCGTCGCAGCGTTCGCAGCTGAGGTGTTTCCTGGGGTTCAAGAGGGTCGGAAGGGACAGACATGGGCACCCGCCTGATAGAGTTTCATATCGCGGCCACGCCGCCGCCCCGCCTTGATAAGGCGCTTTCCCGGGATGTACCAGATGGTGAAAACCTCTCGCGCACCCGGTTAGCAAGGTTGATCCAAGAGGGTGCTGTATCGGTTAACGGAAAGGTAATCGACGACCCCAAATCTAAAGTGGCTGAAGGTTCAATTGTCTCGGTCGCAGTTTCTGAGGCTGAGGAGAGCCATATAGAGCCCGAGGACATACCATTAGAAGTCGTGTTTGAGGATAACGATCTGATCGTAGTCAACAAACCGGCTGGGATGGTTGTGCACCCGGCCCCCGGATCTTCGAATGGGACTCTCGTTAACGCGCTGCTGCACCATTGCGGAGAAGATTTGTCAGGTGTTGGTGGAGTCAAAAGGCCAGGTATCGTTCACAGAATAGACAAAGATACCAGCGGCTTGCTGGTTGTTGCTAAATCAGATGCCGCTCACCATGGATTGGCGGCACAGTTTCACGCACACACTGTCGAACGCTATTATCGCGCAGTCTGCTATGGCGTGCCAGACGCCAACGACCCACGTCTGAGAGGCGTAAAAGGTGTGAGTTTTGAACCCGGCAACATAATGCGGTTAACTACTCAATTGGCTCGGCACAAAACCGACCGGCAAAAACAGGCTGTCTTGTTTCATGGTGGCAAACACGCAGTGACACGTGCCAGAGTGGTCGAGACGTTTGGGTCACCTAGTGTATTGTCTTTTGTTGAATGCTGGCTTGAAACAGGGCGAACGCACCAAATTCGGGTGCATATGGCTCACGCAGGCCACAGCCTGATTGGTGATCCGGTTTACGGGGGCAAGCGGAAACTGGCGACTCGGGCCTTTGATGAAGCAACAACTCAGGCAATCAGCGACTTTCCGCGCCAAGCCCTTCATGCTGCCGTATTGGGATTTGAACATCCGGTTAGCGGAGGAATTTTACGTTTTGAGGCAGATTTACCTGAGGATATGCAGTCATTGTTGGACGCGCTGCGTCAGCAATCGTCATAATTCGCAAAGACGCGTGATATAGGCGATCTCAGCTTTTCTTTATCAAAGGTTAATCGCATACTGTTACCAGTTCCTCTTGAATGTCATGGGTCTGGTGCCCATATCCCATGTTAAGGGCTTAAACATTTGTCCAAGGGGCAGAAATAAATGGCAAATTACTCAAACCTTCCCGCGCCGACCCCCGAAGGTGGTCTGAACCGCTATATGCAGGAAATCCGCAAATTTCCCTTGTTGGAGCCAGAGGAAGAATACATGCTGGCCAAGCGATGGGTTGAAGAACAAGACACGGAAGCGGCGCACAAAATGGTTACGTCGCACCTGCGTTTGGCGGCTAAAATAGCCATGGGTTATCGCGGCTATGGCCTTCCGCAGGCTGAGGTGATTTCCGAGGCCAACGTTGGCTTGATGCAGGCGGTTAAACGCTTTGACCCAGAGAAAGGTTTCCGCCTGGCGACCTATGCCATGTGGTGGATTCGGGCCTCGATCCAAGAGTACATCCTTAGATCCTGGTCTCTGGTTAAGCTAGGGACAACTTCGGCACAGAAAAAGCTGTTCTTTAACCTTCGCAAAGCCAAAGCGCGTATCGGCGCGTTGGAAGAGGGTGATCTACGTCCCGAGAACGTCACCCAAATTGCGAACGATTTAGGAGTTACCGAAGAAGAAGTCATAAGCATGAATCGCCGCATGTCTGGTGGTGATGCCTCGCTGAACGCGACAGTTGGGTCCGAGGGCGAGGGCAGCATGCAATGGCAAGACTGGCTGGAGGACGAAGATGCCGATCAGGCGGGCGATTACGAAGCGCGGGACGAGCTTGAAGCCCGCCGTGAATTGCTGACTGCGGCACTGGATGTTCTGAATGACCGGGAAAAGGACATTCTGACTCAGCGTCGCCTGATGGATCAGCCGGTTACACTTGAAGAGTTGAGCACTCAGTACAATGTCAGCCGCGAGCGCATCCGTCAGATCGAGGTCAGGGCTTTTGAAAAGCTTCAGAAAAAGATGCGTGAGCTGGCTCGTGAAAAGGGAATGCTCAGCAAAGTCTGAGGTTTCGCTTGAAATCCATTGAAAGCCGGTCCGATATTAATCGGGCCGGTTTTTTCGAGTTTACGGCAGGAAAATTTAGTTAACGGTTACTCAGTGATTGCCATACGAATAAAGAAACGCTAGCGCTAACATTTAGCGACATAGCCGCAGAAGGAGGGTATTCATGGAACAGCCTGTTAAATGGGGGGTGCTCGGAGCCTCAAAATTCGCTCGTCAGTTTATGGCACCCGCAATTCATGCTGCCGATGGTGCTCAGCTTATGGGGCTGGCCACATCGGACCCGGCCAAAGCAAAGCCGTTTCAGAATTTTTGCTCGAATTTGACGGTTTATGATAGCTATGAAGCGTTACTTGCGGACCCCGAAATAGAAGCGGTTTATATCCCATTACCAAATCACTTGCATGTCGAATGGAGCCTTAAGGCCATGGAGGCAGGCAAGCATGTCTTGTGTGAAAAGCCAATGACAATGCGGACGCAGGAATTCGACCAACTAATTGCCAAGCGAGATCAAACCGGATTGCTGGCGGCCGAGGCATACATGATCGTCCATCATCCGCAATGGCAACTGGTGCGAAAACTGGTTTCCGAAGGAGAGATTGGAAAACTTGGCCATATCTCAGGGGTTTTCGCATACGATAATCGCGCTGACACAGGCAACATCAGAAATCGCCCGGAAACCGGTGGCGGTGGATTGCGTGACATAGGTGTTTATGTCATCGGCAGCGCCCGTTATGTAACCGGTCAAGAACCTGACGAAATTCGATCTTCCATACGCTGGGAGAATGGCGTCGATACATTTACCGAGATTAATGCCCGTTTCCCGGGCTTTACGTACTCCACATATGTTTCAACGCGCATGCATCCAAATCAGGCCATGGAGTTTCATGGTGACAAAGGTGTTATTCGCCTGACTGCCCCCTTCAATGCACGTGTTTTTGGCGAAGCGCGAGTGGAACTGCACCGCCACGGACTCGAATTGCAGGTATTCCGCTTTCCCGGCGACGACCACTACAAACTGCAGGTCGAAGCGTTTGGTCGCTCGGTAAGGGATGGGGTAGGCTACCCATGTTCTCTGGAGTTTGCTCGCGGCACGCAGGTTGTGATTGACCAGGTTTTTGAGGTCGCTAGGCAACTCTGAGCAACCTCTTGCCATCTCCGCGGTGGGCAGCCTAAGTTGTTACTTACCCTTTCTGGAGGCGAACAATGGCTGGTGGCTGGGCGCGCGACGGCGCGGTAAGCGAACAAATTGAAGCTTCGATTTCGGATGAGTTAGCTAGAATGCAAGCGCAGAAGCGACCCGTTGGGGAAAGCCTGTCGCACTGTGCGGACTGCGATGAGCCGATCCCAGAAAAACGACGTCTTGCGTTGCCGGGCGTTAAACTTTGCCTCGAATGTCAAAAGGAACGTGACGGGGTATTCAAATCGCGGGGCGGAATCAACCGTCGAGGATCAAAGGACAGCCAACTAAGGTAGCGGGCTGGGTATTGAAAGAGACTTCTGATCACTCCCTCTTGTGGCGGCAAAGCGGATTGTTTCTGGGTTTTGCGGCGGCTTTTCTTTGCGGCACCCACAGCGTTATTGTTCGCTATTTGACGGCAGATTTGAATGGAATGCAGATTGCCGTTTTGCGGTTGTTCATCGCGGCTTTTGCCATTCTGCTCATTTTACGGATCATGCGATCGCCAATAAATATAGGGTTTTCTGATCGAAATTTCCTATTGGCTGTCGTTGCAATCGTCGTAAATTACATTTTATTTCACGTTGGGCTCGAACATACCGGCGCGGCGAATGCGATGGTTTTAGAGAACACCGCTCCGTTCTTTGTGTTAGTTTTCTTATTCTTTTTTGCCAAAACAACAGTTGGACGAATTGAAATCTTAGCCACGGTCTTGGCCATTTTTGGCGTGTCTTTGACCGTTTATCAGGACTTTCGGGGTGGTGGCGAACCTTTGGTCGGTGACCTCATGGAGATCGGAGCGGGAATAAGTTGGGCAGTTTTCTTGATTTCCAGCAGTCGCGCAATGCAGTCCTCTCAGTCCACCGAGGAAAGGTTAAATTTTCTGTTTGGCATCTTTTTGTGTTCTGCCGTCCTTTTGACTCCGCTTTCTTTTGTAACGATGCAGGTTCCCACGGCCAAGGATCTGGTATTTCTGGTTTTGCTCGGTGTTTTTCCAACCGCGCTTGCTTACTATTTGTGGTACGAAGCTGCTGCACGCCAATCGACGCTGACAGCAAGTTTGCTGTTTGCAGCTTCGGTCATTTTTACATTCATTAATTCTGCAGTATTTCTTGGCGCTTCAATTACTGTCCCCGCCGTCGTAGGCGCTGGATTGATTGTCTTTGCGATCTTCCTGACAACAAAAGATAAATCGGACGAGTGACTGAGGCAGCGTTTATCGCGCCGCCCCAATCCAATCTACGATTCCATTGCTTCAAGTTCGTCGATAAAGCCCGAAATCATAGAAAGGCCTTTCTCCCAGAACCGAGGGTCAGTGGCATCCAGACCAAATGGTTCGAGCAGTTCTTTGTGATGTTTCGATCCACCAGCGCGCAACATTTCGAAGTACTTGTCCTCGAACCCGTCTGCGCCGCTTTCGTAGACCGAATACAAAGCATTCACCAACCCATCGCCGAACGCGTAGGCATAGACATAGAAAGGAGAATGTACGAAGTGCGGGATATATGCCCAAAACGTCTCGTATCCATCCATAAATTCGAATGCAGGACCAAGGCTTTCGGCCTGAACGCTCATCCAAAGGGCGTTGATATCGTCAGGGGTCAACTCGCCCTCTCGTCGGGCGGCGTGTAGTTTGCATTCAAAGTCGTAAAAGGCGATCTGGCGGACAACGGTGTTAATCATGTCCTCAACCTTTCCCGCCAAAAGTATTTTACGTTGATCTGCCGTTTCAGCTTGATCCAACATTTTGCGGAAGGTCAGCATCTCACCAAAAACAGAAGCCGTTTCGGCCAGCGTCAATGGGGTGGACGATAGCATCTCACCTTGGTCGGAGGCGAGAACCTGATGCACTCCGTGGCCGAGTTCGTGCGCCAGAGTCATCACATCGCGAGGTTTGCCCAGATAGTTGAGCATAACGTAAGGATGAACGTCGGTGACTGTTGGGTGAGCGAATGCCCCCGGAGCCTTACCTGGTTTCACAGCGGCGTCGATCCAACCTTTCGAAAAAAATGGTGTAGCTATCTCAGCCATGCGGGGGTCGAACGATGAATAGGCATCCATAACGGTTTTTTCAGCTTCTTCCCAACCAATGGTGCGAGTATCTTCCATCGGAAGGGGCGCGTTACGGTCCCATACCTGCATCACGTCCAGCCCGAGCCATTTTCGCTTCAGTTCATAATACCGATGGCTGAGCTTGGGGTACGAGGCGACGACTGCTTCACGTAGAGCTTCGACAACTTCGGGTTCAACATCGTTCGAAAGGTGACGACCGGTCTGCGCAGTCGGCATTTTGCGCCAACGGTCAACGATCTCTTTTTCTTTGGCCTGCGTGTTATGAACGCGTGCAAAGGTCTTGATATTACTTTGAAAGACTTGGGCGAGTTCGCGCGCAGCCGCTTCTCTTTTTGTTCTGTCCTGTTCGGTTAACAGATTGAGTGTGCCTTCGATATTTAACTCTTGTCCATCGACAGTAAACAAAAGCCCAGCGATAGTTTCGTCAAACAGCCGTTCCCAAGCGTCGCCGACGACTCCCAGATCGTGCAGAAACTTCTCTAACTCATCCGACAATTGGTAAGGTTTCATTGCGCGGATGCGGCGGAACACAGGCTCATAACGTGCAAGTTGAGCATTGGTCGCGAACATCTTCTTTAGAACTTCATCGTCTATACGGTTGATTTCCAATGTAAAAAACACGAGTGAAGTCGTAAAAATAGTAACCTTTTCCTGCATGTCCGAAAGGAATTTAGCGCGATCGGCATCCGTCGTTAGCTGGTAGTAACGCAAACCAGCAAACGACATTATTCGACCGGAAATTGCGCTGATCCTTTCATTGCGTTGCACACAAGTCAGCAGGCCCTCGGCATCCAGATTAGCCAGTTTACCATCATAATCTCGGGCGAACGCGGTGCACTCGGCTTCGAGCCATGTTAAATCACGCGACAGCTCCGGTGCTTCCTCCGAGCTATACAGATCAGTCAGATCCCATTCCGGCAGATTGCCCAGATTGTCAGCGCCGCCGACGGCATTTGCGTCACGTACGGGAAAGGGAAGGTCGCGCATAGAACACCTCGAAATAATGTGATTTGCCAACATCTAAGCGTAGGTTGCTTAGATCACAAGCGGCCTGATATTTCCGTGATCATCAGGATAGCGCAGGCTCTGGTTTCAGCCCCTGGCAAGATGCCACAAAATGCGCCGCAATTTGGTCCAGAATGGGGCCTCGGACATCAGGCGCTTCCATCAATACCTCATGCTCACCATCAGGTATTTCGACCAATGTCCCGTTGGGCCAGTTTGCCATGCGCGCTCGGATTGCTTTGCGGTCTACGATCTGCTCGTGACTGCCAAGAAATGTCAGGCACGGGGTGTCCGGAGCTGACTGTTCCATCAGCCAGACGCATTCGTCCAGAGCTTCACGCAACCAGATGGTCGACGGAGCACCCAAGGCCAGCTCGGGATGCGCCTTTAGTTGGTCCTGCATCATCTCATACATCACCGGATCGCGGGTCAGCACATTGCCTTCGAAAGGTTGCGAAATGACGTAGCTTTCAAGCGATGTCGTCGGTGGCGTCTTTTCACCAAGGCCGACCCTAGGTCCCCAATAGGCCGTCAATCGGCTAAGGGGTTTCATGAGCGGAGTAAAAAAGATACCCCACATCGGCCCGGTAAATGCGCAGGCGGAAAAGTTGTTGTTATCCAGAATGGTCCGCAGCGCAATTGCGCCACCCATAGAATGCCCGACTACGAACCATGGTTTTGGCAGTTTGAGTTCAAAAGCAAGCTCCAGCATTGACTGAACATCTTGCTGATAATCACGAAAGTTATCCACATGTCCGACACGAGGGTCGTCCAACAATCGATCAGAAAGACCCTGACCGCGCCAATCTATTGCCGCGAAAGCAAATCCTCGACCAATGAAATCACCAGCCGTACTGCTGTACTTTTCAGTATATTCTGTTCGGCCGGGAAACATCATCACCGTACCGTTTGGAGAATTTTCGGGAAGCCAGTGGCCGACGCGCAGCCTTATCCCGTCTGGAGTTTGCAGCCAATGCGCTTTACCACCGGCAGGCTCGCCGGCCACGTCTTCAAAAAAAGGGGCCGGCGACAAGCTCATCAAGCTAACACCGACGCAAGTTTCATAGCAATTCCCATGTCTCCGTCCACGCTCAGCTTGCCTGACATAAATGCTCCAGTGGGATTCATCTCTCCACTGAGGATTTGCTCGAAGGTATCTGCATCTGCACTAAGGGTCACATCAGCGTCTTCATCGCTGACCCGTGCGCCGTCTGCATCCAAAATAATAGCGCCCAAGTCGGCGATAGCAAATTTAGCGGAAGCGTCAAATTCACCGCCTGACAGCTTCTCATTCAATGCTGCTGCGGCTTTTTCCAAAGTGTCGCTCATGGTGTTCCTCATTTTGTTTGTGCGCCGTGAATGGACATCCCCGACGGCAACGCTACACTGACCATTGTTATGGGCATTGCAATCACCAATCTCAAAGGTATCGTTGCGGCAATTGCTGCGATAGTCACGTATTCCACCATGTCTTTGGCCCAGCAAGTTGATCTGCGCGATGAATCGTCCTTGCTTGCGCAGTTAGCGCAGGCCACTCCGGAGCAGGCGGTCGGGCTGGATCGACAATTACAGGCTCTTTGGTCTCAATCCGGGTCGGCCTCGGCCGATCTGTTGCTGGAGCGCGGCCGCGAGGCACTGGATGATGGTGACGTTGAAGCCGCATTAGAGCACCTGACGGCTCTTACGGATCACGCACCCGAATTTGCGGAGGGTTGGCATGTCAGAGCGTCCGCGCTTTTTGGCATTGAACGCTTCGGTATGGCCGCCGCCGATCTGGAATACGCGCTTACACTGAATCCCAATAATTACGACGCGATCTATGGTCTAGGTCTGATATTCGAGGTTCTCGAACAGCCGGAACAGGCCTACGAAGTATATTTACGCGCGTTGGCTATACATCCCCATCACGAAGAAGTAACCAGTGCCGTGAATCGGCTGAAGCCACTGATTGACGGCAAGGCACTTTAAGGTCCGGGGCAGGGGGCAAAGGTGAGCGGGTCATCCCGAATCGTGGCAGTTCTTGGCCCGACGAACACAGGCAAAACTCATTATGCGATCGAACGTATGCTGGGGCACCGGACCGGTGTGATTGGTCTGCCTTTGCGTCTGCTTGCACGCGAAATTTACGATAAGATTGTCGCCGTTCGCGGTCCCTCTGTCGTGGCTTTAGTCACCGGAGAAGAACGTATTGTACCACCGCGTGCGCAATATTGGGTCTGCACTGTTGAAGCTATGCCGGAGGGGATGGGTGCGGATTTTGTGGCAATCGACGAAATTCAGCTTTGCGCTGACCCGGAACGCGGTCATGTTTTTACCGACCGCCTACTGAGGTCTCGGGGTACGAACGAGACGCTTTTCCTAGGGTCTGACACGATGCGCGGCCCAATAGCGTCATTGGTGCCAGAGGCGCAATTTGTTCGGCGCGAGCGGATGTCGCAACTTGTCTATTCCGGGTCAAAGAAAATCAGTCGGTTACCTCCGCGCAGCGCGATTGTCGGGTTCTCAGTGGAAAACGTCTATGCCATCGCGGAATTGTTGCGTCGCCAAAAGGGCGGAGCTGCTGTTGTTATGGGTGCGCTCAGCCCCCGTACGCGAAACGCACAGGTTGAACTCTATCAGAACGGCGAAGTTGATTACTTGGTAGCGACCGACGCTATTGGAATGGGCTTGAATCTGGATGTGAACCATGTGGCGTTCTCATCTTTGACCAAATTTGACGGTCAACGCATGCGACCTTTGGCCCCGAATGAGCTTGCACAGATTGCTGGCCGCGCTGGACGTGGAATGTCCGATGGAACGTTTGGTGTGACAGGAGAGGCACCTGCGCTGGAAGACGGTGTCGCGCAGGCGATCATGGACAGCCGTTTTACACCGATGAAAAAGTTGAACTGGCGGAACGCAGCTTTGCGTTTTGGCTCAGTCGGTTCGCTGATAGACTCGCTGGAAGTCAATCCAAGTGGCGAGCACCTGACCAAAGCGCGACCCGCCGACGATCTGAATGTGCTTAAGTCGCTGTCGCAGGTCACTGAGGTGTTGGCCCGGGCAAGTGATGGAGCATCAGTCAAATTGTTGTGGGACGTGTGCCGAATCCCCGACTTTCGGGGCATCAGCCATGCGGAACATGCCAGCCTGCTTGAAGTTATCTATAGCCATTTGCACGAACGCGGCAGTATTCCGGATGACTTTCTGGCCCGGCAGGTTCGACGTATTGATCAACCGGATGGTGACATTGATGCTTTATCCAAAAGGTTGGCATATATTCGCACCTGGACATATGTTGCGCAACGAAACGGTTGGGTGCGTGACGAATCGCATTGGCGCGAGGAAACGCGCACTGTAGAAGACAGGCTGTCGGACGCTCTCCATGATCGTTTGACTCAGAGATTTGTGGACCGGCGCACTTCTGTTTTGTTGCGCCGGCTCAAGCAGAAGGAGGCCCTTTTGGCCGAAGTAAATGACAACGGTGAAGTGACCGTCGAAGGCGAATTCGTAGGTCGTTTGGAAGGCTTCCGGTTTATTCCGGACAAAAGCGCTCAAGGAACCGAGGCGAAAGCACTGAAATCAGCCTCTTTGCAAGCTCTGGCGCCGCAATTCCATTTACGTGCTGATCGCTTCTACAATGCACCCGATACCGAGATTGATTTTACTGATCAGGGCGGCCTGATGTGGGGCGAATATGCCGTTGGCAAATTGGTTGCAGGTGCCGAGCCACTAAAACCAATCGTTGAAGTATTTGTAGATGAGGCCGCCGGACCGGATGTTCAGCAGAAAGTTCAGCGACGTTTGCAGCACTTTATCGACCGAAAAGTAGCGGCGCTTTTCGAACCGCTTTTGAACCTGTCACGTGACGAAGAGTTGACTGGCCTAGCCAAAGGTTTCGCCTTTCGCATTGTAGAAGCGATGGGCGTTTTGCCTCGCGCGGGTGTCGCACAAGAAGTCAAAGATCTGGATCAAGACGCGAGGGGGGCGCTACGCAAGCACGGTATCCGCTTTGGGCAGTTCACAATTTTCATGCCTTTGCTGCTAAAACCTGCGCCAACACGCCTGCGTCTGGTTCTTTGGGCGCTGTCTAGCGGGCTGCAAGAGTTCCCAGAAGCACCTCCACCAGGTCTGGTGACTGTTCCGGTCGCGAAGGACGCGCCCGAAGGTTACGCAACTATGTGCGGTTACAGAAATGCAGGGGATCGTTCTATCCGCATCGACATGCTGGAGCGTTTGGCGGATATGCTGCGCTCTGAGGACAGCCGTGGTGGGTTCGAAGCAAAGCCAGACATGCTGTCAATCACTGGAATGACTCTGGAACAGTTCGCTGATTTGATGCAGGGCCTTGGTTACAAAGCAGAACGTGGCGAACGCGAAAAGGTCAGGCCAGTCGAAGTTGAGGTTTCTGCGTCTGCAACACCAGAGGATCTAGGTGTCGAAGAAGTGCCTTCGCCCGAGTCAGTTTCGCAGGAACCCATCGAGCCTGACGAAACGCCATCCGAAACCATTGAGAGCACTGAAGCTTCAACGGAAATGACGGATACCAAGCAGGCAACGGAACCCGCAACGGACGAACTCGATGTCGAAGTTTTCTTTACGTTCACTTGGGGTCGTCAACGCCAAGCGAACAACCGTGCTCCTCGCCGTGATCAGCGGCAGGGGCAGGGCAAAGGAAAATTGCGCGGCAAACCGCAGGAAGGCCGAGGCAAACCTCAAGGCAAGAAGGGTGGTAAGCCCCAAGGCGCTAAAACTTTCTCCTCCCGACCACCAAAAAAGGAAAAGGCTATTGATCCGGATAACCCCTTTGCAGCAGCGCTGATGGGTTTGAAAGACGGTAACTAGCTACCGATGGCCGAGCATGTGGCCAAACTGCGGATTGATAAATGGCTGTGGCAAGCGCGGTTTTTCAAAACTCGTAGCTTGGCTGCCAAACAGGTCAGCGGCGCCCAGGTTCGGGTCAATGGAAATAAGGTTGTAAAGCCGGCTTTTGCTGTTGCACCCGGCGACGTTTTGACATTTTCACAAAGTAGTATGGTTCGTGTTGTGCGTATTGAGGCGCTGGGCGAAAGGCGGGGTCCGGCCCCTGAGGCGCAAACACTGTACTCCGATCTAACTGAAAAACAGGACAAGAAGCTCAAAAATCCGAGGTTTGAAGGAAAAGGTCGTCCAACCAAGAAGGAACGGCGGGTGATTGATCTTTCTCGACGTCTGTAAGGTTGATCATATCTTGAAGACAACGGCAGACTGAATTAGCTAGTCGCCCAAACCGCAAACGGGAATTCCAGCCATGACATACGTCGTCACTGAAAACTGCATAGCCTGTAAATACACCGACTGTGTCGAGGTTTGCCCGGTGGACTGTTTTTACGAAGGCGAGAACGCATTAGTTATTCACCCGGACGAGTGCATCGATTGTGGCGTCTGCGAACCGGAATGCCCCGCCGACGCGATCCGCCCTGACACTGAGCCGGGGATGGAGCAGTGGGTCGAGTTCAATCGGAAATTTTCGGAACAATGGCCGGTCATCGTTACAAAGAAAGACCCGTTGCCCGATGCGGAAGAGCGCGACGGCGAAGAGGGTAAGATGGAGAAATATTTCTCCGAAGCACCGGGTGAAGGCGGCTGACTGATTCGCCAGTATGCGGCAGCGAAGTTTAACCTAAAGCCAAGTTACCAATCTGCTTTATAAGCGAAAAATCGGCGCCGCTGGCTATTGGTCTTTTGGGTGTCGCATTTTTGTGATATAATCTGATCAAATGATGACAGAGATTGGGATGTGCTCCGAAAGTATGCTCGCTTTGGAGTTCTGAATCAGTGAAACAATAGCCGTTTGCCGGGGCCTAATCGCGCCCCGACTGTGGCTATTTTTTGGTTTGTGTCCCGATCGCAAACAAGGAAAAACGCGCATGTCTAAGTCAAAAAAACTTGAGTTCCGTCCGAATGACTATGTTGTCTACCCCGCCCATGGCGTGGGTCAGATCATTTCGATCGAAGAACAAGATGTCGCCGGCTTTACGCTCGAGTTGTTTGTTATCTCTTTTGAGAAAGATAAGATGACGCTTCGTGTGCCGACAAACAAAGTGACAGAGTCGGGTCTTCGTTCGCTCAGCTCGCCGGATGTGATTAGTCAGGCAATGAAAACTTTGAAAGGCAAAGCCAAAGTTAAAAGGGCCATGTGGTCACGCCGGGCTCAGGAATACGAACAAAAGATCAATTCGGGCGACCTGATCTCGATTGCCGAGGTGGTTCGTGACCTACATCGCACCGATGATCAGCGTGAGCAAAGTTACTCTGAACGTCAGCTATATGAAGCTGCATTAGAGCGGCTAACGCGTGAAGTCGCGGCGGTATCTGGCGCGGATGAGATGTCTGCGGCCAAGCAAGTAGACGAAGTTCTTATGTCCCGCGCGGCCTGATTCAAACCACTTAAAAAAATAGCCGTCCTGTTTCAGGGCGGCTTTTTTGTTTTCAGTCGCTTGGTCTGTCAACGCTTTATGGTTAGCTTTTCGTCAAAGAGACGGGATTTTGGACCGAATGAAAAAGACGATCAAAGCGCTGTATATCGGAAGAGGACCGGTTTCCGTCTGGTTTCGTTATTTCCTGATCGTTTTTGATTTAGCCTCGATCGTCTTTTTTGTATCGACTGCAGATGTTCCACATGGCCTTGGTCTGACCACTGCAAGCCGGATTATTGGTATCGTCATTCTTCTGGATTTCCTTGCCCGTCTTTGGATAGCCAAAGACCGCTGGAAGCTCATGACAAAAATCTACACGTTGGCGGATTTGATTGTAATTGTTTCGCTGATGCTGGATCCGTTCCTAACCGGAAACCTCGCATTTTTGCGTATTCTTCGCGCCCTTCGCTTGATTCACTCTTACCAGCTTTTGCGAGACTTGCGTCGGGATAGCACTTTTTTCCGCACGCACGAGGATGCAGTTATTGCGGCTGTCAACCTTATGGTCTTTGTCTTTGCGACCTCAACCGCTGTGCTCGTGTTTTTTATCCCTGATACAAGTCAAACGCCGTATATCGATGCGCTGTATTTTACGATGGCGACCCTGACGACCACGGGGTTTGGAGACGTCACGCTATCGACCCCCGCAGGTAAGCTGTTTTCCGTTTTCATAATGGTGGTCGGTGTGGCCTTGTTCGTGAGGCTGGCGCAAGCAATTTTCATGCCGCAGAAGGTGCGGCATAAGTGCCCCAGCTGCGGCCTGTACCGGCATGACCCAGACGCCGTTCACTGCAAGCACTGCGGTGAAACCGTTCGGATTAAAACGGGTGGCGCGGCCTAGATCATCGCGGCCAGCGCTAACAATATGGCGATTTCGGACACAGATTGAACCGCGCCCAAAATGTCCCCAGTTTGACCTTTGATACGTGCCTTGGCAGTAGCGGCCACGACTGCTGACGTTCCAACCGCACAAAGCATTGGAATAGTTGCACTGCTTCCCAAAGTGAGTAGGGAAAACGTCAGGGCAATCCCGAGACCAATCAAAACGCTGGAAGATGGAGGGCTGCCGACAGATCGGCTGAGGCCCGTTTTACGGGCATTTGGCAGAATTCTCATCACACAAGGCATCATAGCCCTAGAGAACAGGCTTGCGACCAGCACACCACTCAACCAATCCGCTTCTAGCAAAATCCCAATCGCGAGAACCCTCAAAAGCTGCGAAAAAATCAGACCTAGGACCCCGTAGGTGCCAATGTGACTGTCCTTCATGATTTCGAGACGCCGATCGACCGTGTAGCCACCCCAAAGCCCGTCGATCGTATCGGCTAACCCATCTTCATGCATCGCGCCGGTGACGGTGATCATTGCCGCTACACAGAGCGTGGCACTTATCAACGGTGACAGGCCAATCTGCAAAGCGACCCATCCCACTGCGCAGGCCAACGCTCCCACTATCAGCCCCGCCAGCGGAAACGCCCATACAGCCTTGGCTTGCCTAGCAAAAAGTTGATCCTGCAATTTTGGGACAGGCAAGCGCGTCAATAGGACCAAAGTCAGAGCAATATCCCACGCAGAAATTGCAGAGGTGTCGTTTTTGTGCACTGCCGGGCCTTTCCGGGTCTTGTTGCTTTGCCAGCATTGGTTAAACACGCATGACGACTCTGATGCAACGAGGCTTTGAATGCTGCCTGAACTCAACAACCTGAACAGCTTGCGCGATACTCTGATCCGTGCACCCGGAGCGGATACTGACGCGAGCAAAGCCGCACAAGACCGAAACGGACAATTGACCAAACCACCCGGAGCATTGGGGCGGCTAGAGGATTTAGCAATCTGGTACGCCAGTTGGCGAGGTGATGCCGCGCCACAAATTTCTTCGCCTCAGGTTATCGTCTTTGCCGGTAATCACGGGGTAACGGCACAGGGTGTTTCGGCATTTCCACCAGAAGTGACCGTTCAGATGGTCATGAACTTCGAGCACGGTGGCGCCGCAATCAATCAGTTGGCCAAAGCAGCAGGTGCCAAGATGGACGTTCACGCACTGGAACTGGATCGACCGACCAAAGATTTCACACAGGGTCCGGCAATGAGCGAGGACGAATTGTTAGCGGCATTGCGCACAGGTTGGGAAGCAGTCGATCCGCAGTCCGACCTACTGGTCGTTGGCGAAATGGGGATTGGAAATACGACGCCAGCAGCTGCCATCGCGCACGCGCTTTATGGCGGTGAAGCAGCGGACTGGACTGGGCGAGGTACTGGGGTCGACGATGCGGGACTTGCTAACAAAACCCGGGTCGTAGCTGAGGGCGTGGCTCTGCACAACATGGCTGTAGATGGGCTGGATATCCTTCGGTGTCTCGGAGGGCGAGAGATCGCTGCTATGGCAGGGGCGATAGCTGCGGCGCGTGTTTTGCGAATTCCGGTGGCCCTAGATGGGTTTATCTGTACCGCGGCCGCGGCCTGTCTTGCTCAGATTTCTCCTTCGGCTTTGGATCATACTGTCGCCGGTCATCAGAGTGCAGAAGGTGCGCATAAAAAGTTACTTGAAAGACTTGGAAAGGACCCGTTATTGAGCCTTGGTCTGAGGCTAGGTGAGGGTTCCGGCGGTGCGCTGGCAATCAATATTCTGAAATGTGCCGTTGCCTGTCACTCGGGAATGGCAACTTTTGCCGAGGCAGGCGTATCAGACGGCTGATATTCTGGTTTGACCCACGCCTCGTCGCTTGGGTCAGGCAGACTCTCTCGTGTGCTCTTCAGCTAATTCCAACAGCGCGGTTTCAAGGTCTTTTTCAAGCTCTTGGGCCCGGTCAATATATTTTTTGTTATCAGCTGTCGGCATCCCGGGTATCCAAAGTTCAGCCAGTTCGCGTACCGAAGTGCGGTCGTGGTGGTAAAACGTCTGTTCTGCTTGGGCCGCCTCGTATTCGCTGAGGCCTACATTTTCCAACACGTAGCGACCCGCGCGGAGTGAACCATCAAACATCTCACGAACGATGTCATTCGCGCCGGCCTGGTACAATTCATAGACATGTGTGCGGTCGCGAGCCCGGGCTATTATGTGCAGATCGGGGCGCTGGCGCCGCGCATACCCGACGAGACGTGTGACTTGCTTGCGGTCATCCATTGCGGCAACCAGTACGGATGCCTTTTCGATTCCGGCAGCCCGCAATAGCTCGGGGCGAGTGGGGTCACCTAAAAAGCCTTTAACGCCAAAGCGTCGCATGAGCTGAATAGTTTCGATATCGTGATCCAATACAACGGTCTTGAACCCGCTAGCTTGCACAAGCCGGTTAACGATTTGGCCAAAACGGCCGATGCCTGCAATAATCACCGGACCTTTTTCGTCGATTTCGTCAGGCTCCACCTTGGGGCTGCCGTCGGTCGTATAGCGTGTAATCTGGTCATAAAGAATGAACAAAAGCGGTGTAATCAGCATTGTTAGCGCGATGATCATAAGCAGCTTTTGCGACAAATTTGGCGGGATCACATTCTGCTGAGTCGAAAATGCGAGCAGGACAAAACCAAATTCGCCTGCCTGAGCAAGACCCAGCGTGAACAGCCAGTGGTCCCGTCCGCGCAGTTTGAAGGCCTTGCCCACGACAAACAAGATTATCCCTTTTGCAAGGATTACCAACAACGCCAGTCCAATCAGGTCGAACGGATCGTTAAAGAAATAACCCAAATCGATTCCCGCGCCGACCGTGATAAAAAATAAACCAAGAAAAAGACCCTTGAATGGTTCAAGGTCGCTCTCCATCTCGTGCCGAAATTCGGAGCTAGCAAGAACAACACCAGCCAGAAATGCTCCAAGCGCAGGGGATAGCCCGACCAGAGTCATCAGGAAAGAAATTCCGACAACAATCATAAGGGCAAGCGCTGTATACATTTCGCGCAAACGGGTAGTGTGGATAAAGCGGAAAAGCGGACGAGTTAAGTAAACTCCGGCGAGCACGACAAAGGCGATTGCCGCGATCGTGACCAAAGTGACTGCCCAACCCGGCAGGCCGTCTACCAGCGAAAGTGCGTGGTGCGCATCCGCCCCATGGGCCGCATCGCCACCCCGGTCAATTGATCCGTCATTATTTATGTGCGCAATTGCCGGTAACGCTAATAGCGGGAGAAACGCAAGAATAGGGATCACCGCGATGTCTTGCGTCAGCAGTACAGAGAATGTCGCGCGCCCGCCATTCGTTTGCATTAATCCCTTTTCTGACAGGGTTTGTAACACGATAGCCGTAGATGATAGTGACAGAGTCAGTCCAACTGCCAGCGAAACCGACCATGGGTGACCCGCGTAAAACGCAACCGCAGCGATTGCGATCGTCGAAAGACCGACTTGAAGCCCACCAAGCCCAAGCAATTTGTCGCGCATGTCCCAAAGAGCGCGAGGTTCCAGCTCCAAACCAATGAGGAAAAGCATCATAACGACGCCGAACTCGGCGACATGCTGCAGGTTCTCCGTTTCGGCCCCAACTAAACCGAGAATGGGTCCAATCGCAATTCCGGCTGCCAAATAGCCCAACACCGATCCCAACCCCAGCCGAGCTGAAAGGGGCACCGCAATCACGGCCGCTGCAAGATAGATCGAAGCCTGGTAGAGGAATTCGTTCATCTATTTCCTTTCCGATCCGTCATGTCGGTAGTGGCGCGTCGCGTTTGAGTTGGTCCATAACAATCTGGCTTTGAACCCTTGCAACAGCAGGATGCGGCAGTATCACCTCGTGAAGCAAGCTGTTGAGAGCGGACAGGTCGTCGCAATACACATGCAGTAGGTAATCCGCTTCGCCAGTCATCGTCCAGGCGCTGCTGATCTCAGGACGAGAATTGACCATGCGGGCAAAACTAGCTGATTGCTCGGGTCCATGCGTTCCCAGATGAACTTGAATAAAACCTTGGACTTGAAGGCCCAGCTTAACCGGGTCCAGCCTAGCGGAATATCCTGTGATGAAACCTTCTGCTTCAAGCCTTTGACGACGGCGACCGGCTTGGCTGGCAGACAGATTCAACATCTCACCGAGTTGATGGGCTGTCAGATGAGCATCCTTTTGCAAAGCCGACAATAGGCGCGTGTCCGTTGCATCCAGCATGTGCGCACATTCTCCGTTATTCGACCAATTGGTGCGGGTTTTACGCGCGTGATCTTAGTTTACACGAAAACTATGCGCAGAAACAGCATCGATTAAGGAGTATTTTTGAATCAGCAAAGAATTTCCTGTTTAAACGGAGTCGCTCCATGGGCCCTTTCCCACACAACGCCCCGAAATCTGTCATCAGTAAAGAAAACCCTGCCGGAACCGATGGTTTTGAGTTTGTGGAATTCGCTCACCCAAACCCTCAAGAGCTGAGGGATTTGTTTGCGAAGATGGGATTTGAATACGTAGGTTATCACCGTGAAAGGCCCAAAGTTGAGTTATGGCAACAGGGCGACGTGACTTATATTCTGAATGCGGACTCCGAAAGCCTTGCCGCCAAGTTCGTTTCAGAGCATGGCCCATGTGCGCCGGCGATGGGCTGGCGCGTTGTTGATGCGAAAAAAGCGTATGAGCACGCCATCTCCAAGGGGGCCGAACCCTATGATGAAGCCGACAAAACCATGGATGTTCCGGCGATTAAGGGAATTGGAGGGTCGTTGATTTATTTCATCGATCAATATTACGAAACATCGCCTTACAATAAAGAATTTGAGTGGTTGAAGCCGTCTAAACCGCGTGGTGATGGGTTCTATTATCTCGATCATTTGACCCACAACGTATTCAAAGGAAATATGGACAAGTGGTTTAAGTTCTACGGTGATTTGTTCAATTTCCGTGAGATCCGGTTTTTTGACATTCAGGGAAAGTTTACTGGCCTGTATAGCCGTGCGCTGACGTCTCCTTGTGGGCGAATCCGTATTCCGATCAACGAGGATCGCGGCGAAACCGGGCAGATCGTTTCATACCTAAAAAAGTACAATGGCGAAGGTATTCAGCACATCGCTGTGGGTAGTGACGACATTTACAGCTCGACTGATGCGATTGCCGAAAAGGGTCTGAAATTCATGCCCGGGCCGAACGAGGCGTACTACGACATGTCATTCGACAGGGTGGCGGGCCACGATGAGCCCAAAGACCGCATGAAGAAGCACGGAATCCTAATTGACGGAGAAGGTGTTTTGGACGGTGGCGAGACAAAGATTCTGTTGCAGATTTTCTCAAAAACGGTGATCGGCCCGATCTTTTTCGAGTTCATTCAACGCAAGGGCGATGACGGATTTGGCGAGGGAAATTTCAAAGCTCTGTTCGAGTCCATAGAACGCGAGCAAATAGAATCAGGCGAGATTTCAGCGGCTTAAAACTGTCACTTCTGCTATAGCCTATTCGCCACTGGTAAACCTTTATGTGTTCAGGGTCGCGTTGCCCTGCTGGCTGAAAACGGCTCTGTGACCTTTATCCCGCGCGACTTCGATCACTCGCGCGGGTTTACGTCAAAGCCTGGTTATTTGGTTAGGTTTGGAAGCTAGCCGCAATGACAAGATCAACTCGACGCACATAATACCGAAATCCAATTGACTTAGCTAAGACGCGATGCGGCTCGATCCTGGTGAAAATCAAGCGCTGATTGTATCTCTCAGGCAAGACAGGTGAACACGCGTGCTGAGATTTCTTGGACGTTGTTTAGGATGTGCGCGAAGATCATGTCGTGTCCGATTTGCTTCATGGCCGGCGCAAAGGTATTGTTGTGCCCGGTTTCATCACCCTCGAGGCATCTTCAAAGTCACATTCTGACCGCGCTTTTGATAGCGCAATTCGCTGTCGCCGATGGCGACAACCTTGCCGCCATCTATCCGATCACCAACCTTTAGTTTTTTGTATCGACCACTGGGTAGCCGGACGAGCGCGCGACGGTTTGCAGGTGTGCCGTATACGCCGATCAAGTTTAGTTTGCGTAAGTTAATCGCATTATCAATCGTTGCCTGTCGTGCGACAGAGGCTGTGGTTGGAATTTTAGGGGAAACTGTTCTTGGTTGGAACGAGCCAGCTTCATCATCTGCAGAAACCGCGTCCGTGGCAGCGACATTAGCGGTGGAGCCTAAAGTTGCAGTTCCTGCGTTAGGGGAGCTGGCCACCTGGGGCGCGGTTCTTGTAGGTCGCAATTTGGGTCGCGGCACACGCACCACAGCCAAGGCAGTCGGAGTATAGTCTATTTCCGGTTCGACTTCCAAAGACTCGGGGCGCAACTTGGGGCGCACTACCGCTAGTTCTTCACGCGACCTTCCCCCCAATTGCGACCGTTCAAACTGATCCACCAAGTTGTCGGGCCGAAGTTTAGGCTTAAAGCCGGCCAGACGTTCATCGATCTCGTCGACCGCCGGTTCACCTTCGGGGCGGGCTGGTGTCTCCGGTGGAACAGACGAAGGTTGACCCAAATAGATCATTATCCCGTCGGGATTAAGTGTACCCTCGGGACTGGCGGTGACTAATCCCCGTTCGTCTAGTTCGTAAGATTCTTCGGCATCTGGGGGCTGCGCTATTGATGGAACCACTTTGTCGGTATCAAGGCCGTTGACTGAGGGCAGAGCAATGGCATCCTGAGAAAGGTCCGAACGATCAATGGATGACAGATAGACGTCGCCCAATTCGTCCAGAACAGGTCGCGCCAACTGTGAAGGCATCGCAGGTGTTGAACCGGTGAAGTCCTTGAACAGCTTTCGGGGTTCCGATCCTGTGGCAATATCTTCGACAATTTCAGGTTCGATTTTCAATGCTTCAAGAATTGCTGCATCCGTCGCGGACAGTTCGCCTTCGCCATTCGACTCTGGCGCTGGATCAGGCGCAACGGCCAGAGGTTCCGCTTCAATATTTGGTTGGCTCTTTTCTGGAACGATTGCGGCAACTTCGGGTGTCGCTTCAGGCGTCTGATCTAATTCTTGAACATCAAGCTGCTGTTGCGCTGTGTCTGTTTCCTTGGGTGAGGGGTCCGGGCCAAGGATTGACCAAGCGCCAACGGCCATTCCGACGCAAACTAACGCGGCAATTGCAGGAATCGCTAACTGTCTTAAACTCCAACTTCCCGAGGTTGATTTGCCAACAGGCTGTGGCGCAGATCGAAAGGCCGCCGGACTTGCCGGCTCGGCAATCGCATGAATTGGTGTTTTTTCGACCTTCGCATCCGGTTGGTCCGGCAGTGTTTCAAGAACGTCAGAGTTGGCGGTTTCTTTGCCGTCTTCAGCTAATGCGTCGAATGACTTTTCGTCATGGCCCGCAAATGGTTCTCGTTCATTGTCTTCAAAAGAAGTCTCCTGAACTTGGTGAACGATGCCAGAGTTTACCGTTTCAGAATTGTCTTCGACCTGAACATCCGATTCCGTTTCCGCAGCGGTATCGAATGATGGTGGGGCAATTTCCTTCGGCGAAGATTCCATCGCCGATTCGGTCGCCGTTGGAGTTGGTTTCGACGCGGTTATTTCACCCGTCAACTCTGGTTCCGGTTCGTTGGTTTCCTCGATTGCAGATTGAGTCTCGTCCCAAAGAGCGGTTCCCGCAAACGGGTCAACTTGCTCTGCGGTAGCCGCTACATTGTCGTCCTCGGCTGGTGTTTCCAACTCAGAATCTGCGGTGTCTTCGACAGTCGACTGAAAATCTTCCTCAACCAAAATTTCCGTGGCTTGCCGAGTGAAGTCCGTCGTTAGATTTTGAATTTCATCATCAACTGGCAATTCTGATTTTGGGTCCGAGATCTCAGTATCGACTGTTTGCTCATCCTGCAAGATTGGCGCATCTGTTCCTACACCGTCGACGGTTTCCCAAGAGTCTTCTACGGACGAAGAGTCAGACGAGCCGCGCATTTCGAGGCCCCATTTGAAGGCCTGACCCGTGAATGCATCTTCACTAGCCGTACCCACGCAAAACGACTCAGGGACAAAGCCACGGGATACTGCGAATTCATAGGCTTCGTTCAGTGTCTGACGCGCGACTGCGGCGACCTGAGTTACTTCGCCATTTTCGATCGTGGCATAGGACAACTCGGACAAGTCATATGGCGTCGCATCGGCAAGGATCGTTTGTATCTTTTGCTCTGCAGCTTTGGAACCCAATCCGTCCGTTTCCACAGAAAGAAAGCGAACTTGATCAGTCGGGAGCACCAAAGTGCACCCCAAATGATTGGCCAGCGCGAATCCTTGTTCCCGTAGCGCCTGTATCCTTTGGCTTAAGTCAGGCGAATCCAACGGCACTGTTCCAATGCAATACCATTCGTCATCCGATTGGTGATGCAATGAAATTCCGTGTTCCGAAAAAGACAGCGCAAAGGCAGGTTTCATAATCCGGATGAACCATAAGTGACTGTTTCAATGCAAACGCTTTGGCGTCCACCGCATGAGATTAGAGCAGGAACCTGCCGAGGGAAAGAAAAAGCCGTTATTCCCCCTTGCCGTGTGCTGCCGCGAATTCCCATTTGTTATCCAAGTCAACAGGAGGGATAACCTTGAAGACGCTTGCTTTTCTAACTGCATTGACCGCTGCGGTGGCGGCAATGCCAGCTTACGCCGAAGAACGTCGCATTATTGTCAACGGCACTGGAACGGTGCTTGCTGCACCAGATATGGCCACGATTACTTTGGGCGTGACAAACCAAGATGAACAGGCCGCGAATGCTATGGCGGCGACCTCTGCGGCAGTAACGCAGATTTTAAATCGGCTGGAAGAAATGGGGCTCGAGGCCCGCGACATACAGACCCGTGATTTGTCCCTGAACCCGGTCTGGAGCGGACGGAACGGCCAAAGCGGGGAGCGCCCAGAGATAACTGGTTTTACAGCCTCGAATCGTGTTGTGATCCGTGTGCGCGATCTTGATGGCCTGGGCGAGATCATGGACGCAGTCATAAAAGATGGCGCAAACGACTTTGGTGGGCTTAGCTTCAGCATCCAGGAACCAAAACCGATGGAGGCAGATGCGCGGGCCAAAGCCGTGTCAGACGCAACTGCCAAGGCCAATCAGCTAGCGCAGGCGGCCGGGGTCACGCTAGGCTCGGTTGTATCGATCAGCGATCACGCCATGGGTTTGCGTCCCGTTGCACAAATGCGAGAGATGAGCATGATGGATGCAGCAACCGTTCCAGTGGCGGGTGGCGAAGTCTCTGTTTCGGTGAACGTGACAATGGAATTTGAGATCGCTGAATAGATCAGCTTCAGGCGCGGGCCATCAGTGGTTTCAACTGCTGGCCCGAGTTGTCAAAATTGTCGGGCGCCAGCCAATTCTCAAAGGCCGCCCGAACTCGAGGCCATTCAATGTCCAGAATCGAATACCAAGCTGTATCACGATTGCGCCCTTTATAATGCGTTGCCTGGCGAAAGATTCCCTCGAAAGTGAAGCCCAGACGCTCCGCTGCGCGCCGTGACGGTGCATTGAGGGCATCGCATTTCCATTCGTACCTGCGATAGCCAAGCTCGTCGAATACCCGTCGCATCATCAGGTACATTGTTTCGGTCGATTGGGGCTTGCGTTGCAGCAATGGCGAAAAATGTATGTGGCCCACTTCAATAACTCCCGCCGATGGTTGGACTCTGAGGTAGGATGCCATCCCAACCGGGTTTTCACCTTCGTCAAGAATCGTGTGAAACATCGGATCCGTATCCATGCAATTCGCACTGGCCCAGTCGGTGAACTCAATCTCCGTCGTGAAGGGGCCATATGGCAGGTAGGTCCAGTTTCGCCCATTTGTGTCGTGTGCAAACGCCCGATAGAGACCGGGCGCATGAAGATTTATGTCTAACGGCACGACGGAACATGAACGACCTTTCATTGGCGAATATGGCGGCGTTGGTCGCGGAAAAATACCCGTAACCGGTTTGCCAACTGGTTGGCCCAGTTCGTTTTTGTCGTGCTCGGTCATCACCTTAGGCGCACGCTTTTGACAGCGCTTGGTCTAGATCGGCAATCAAATCGTCCGCGTCCTCGATTCCAATGGATACACGCACCACACCTGGGCCAGCGCCGGCGGCTTCTTGCTGTTCCGCAGTGAGCTGGCGGTGCGTGGTCGAAGCTGAGTGTATGATCAGCGAGCGCGCATCGCCCAAGTTCGCCACGTGGCTAAATATTTCCAGCGCGTTCACCAATTTAACACAGGAGTCATAACCGCCTTTGACCGCAAAGGTGAACAGCGCACCCGCGCCGCGACGATAATGTTTTTTGACTCGGTCATAGTAAGGAGATGACGGCAGTCCGGCATAGGTGACGTATTCAACCCGGTCATCTGATTCCAACCAGGTCGCGATTTTCTGAGCGTTTTCGACGTGCCGTTCCATCCGTAGGCTTAGGGTTTCGATCCCCATCAGCGTGTAGTGCGCAGCCTGAGGGTTCATCGTCATGCCCAAATCCCGCAGACCGATTGCGATGCCGTGAAATGTGAATGCTAAAGGCCCAAAGGTCTCGTGAAACTTCAACCCATGATAAGCTTGCTCGGGTTCGCTGAGCGACGGGAACTTGTCATTCGCAGACCAATCGAATTTCCCGGAATCCACAATGCAGCCACCCGTTACGGTCCCGTTTCCGGTAAGGTATTTCGTTGTTGAATGAACGACCAGCGTTGCACCGTGCTCGATTGGGCGACAAAGGAATGGTGTGGCAGAGGTGTTGTCCACAATCAGTGGAATGCCTGCCTCGTCCGCGATATCGGCCATTGCGCGGATATCAGTGACATAGCCACCAGGGTTGGCGATGGATTCGCAGAATACCGCGCGGGTGTTTTCGTCTATGGCAGCTTTAACAGCATCCAAATCGTCGGTATCAACGAATTTGGCGGTCCAGCCAAAACGTTTGATCGTCTGGCTGAATTGGGTGACCGTGCCGCCGTACAGGCGCGTCGAAGCGACAACGTTGCAACCTGGTCCCATCAGAGGGAACAACGCCATGATCTGCGCTGCGTGACCAGAGGAACAGCAAACCGCGCCAACGCCGCCTTCAAGCGTGGCGATACGTTCCTGAAGAACTGCGACAGTGGGGTTAGTCAGCCGAGAATAGATAAAGCCAACTTCTTGAAGATTGAACAGTGCCGCCGCGTGTTCTGCATCGCGAAAAACATAGGCTGTTGTCTGATAGATGGGCGTCTGGCGCGCTCCGGTTGCAGGGTCGGGGCGGGCTCCTGCGTGAATCTGCAGCGTGTCAAAACCGTATTGAGGGCCGTCAGACATATCGAATTCTCCTGTTAGGAACTTTGTTGCTGAAATCTCTAGGACATTGCCTACTTGCACACAACGTTGTCTTCAACGTTGCCATAAGCCCTTGGACTTAATTGTCTTGCGAATGACTTGCTCGCGGTGGGGCAGATTATCGCGATCAAACATCTCGCGAATTTTTCTACCC
The DNA here is from genome assembly GCF_059612885.1 of Ruegeria sp. YKSD179. Classification (NCBI taxonomy): domain Bacteria; kingdom Pseudomonadati; phylum Pseudomonadota; class Alphaproteobacteria; order Rhodobacterales; family Roseobacteraceae; genus Ruegeria; species Ruegeria sp. YKSD179. Next base: position 56,983 of record NZ_JBXWRL010000005.1, read on the forward strand.
TTGCCCTGATAAACCAGTTTTTTAATTGGATCATAGGTTTTGAGCACTTTTTTGACCTTGTTCGGCGCGCTGGCTTTCTCGAGCACTTCTATAACATTATCGCTCTCACGCGCGTACAGCAGTGGGAATAAACGGTAGTGGCAACTGACGGGTCCATCCAGGTGGCCATCGGGAAGACTGTCCCGGCTGCCACCAAGGGAGTGAATAACAAGCGGCAATGCCGCCTGATCCAGCCAGGGATCCAGCTTCTGCCCGGTCAATTCCGGAATGTCTTCATCGCGAATCGTCCGTGCTAAGTTCAGAAATCGTTCACCGAACAGACGTGGGCATTTGTAATAGAAATAACCGGCATTGAAGTACAAAAAGCGCCGCCAATAGCCTTGCGGCTGGCTTGTGTCTAAGGAGCTTTCGAAATCCAAGCCAAACCGATCGTACAATGCACGCCATATACCCCCTATATCCGGGCCATATAGTGTTGGCTTGGGCCAGGTTCCTTCTACTTTGCGCGAAGCGCTGGGGCGGTCAAAGTCAAACGGTACCTCAGCCAATTCGCCGGTTATCAGTGTGTCGCTGTCGAAGAAGACGAAGGGTTCACCCGACGGTAAACTCAGTAATGCCTCAATCTTGTTGCCTTGAGGATAACTCTCACCGAAAACTTCGTTGTTGAAGGGCAAAATCTCTGCCCCAAAATGATCTAGTGCCCTAAGTACATCCGGGTTTTGAATACTCGGATCGTTTTCCCATAGGGGTCCTTCCTGCGGAACAGCTACAATCAAGCGTCCTGAAAATCTTGGTGACGAATGTCGAAGCGAAGCAGCAAACAGTACCGCTTCAAATTGAATGCGATTATTTTGTCCGATAACGACAACGTTGAATTCCGGGCGCTTCGCCTGCATATTTTCGCTTTCTGGTTGTAGGTCTGTTTATGGCTCAGCTCTTTCGGGCTTACAGTAACTGGGATGGGCCGTCAAAACCCGATGAGACAGAAGGTTTGAAAATTTATCCGGCTGAACCATCTGACAATTCAGTTGCAACCGAGGAGCGAAGCGATGAGGGTCAATGCCGATTTCAGCAAACGTGTAGCGGTTCATTTCAACGATACTGAGTGGGTCAAGTCCCCATCTGCGGGAGTAGAACGTAAGATGCTGGACCGTATCGGTGAAGAGGTCGCACGCGCCACAACGATCGTACGCTTTGCGCCCGGAAGCGTCTTTGCAGCACACACTCATGACGGTGGAGAAGAGTATTTAGTGCTTGATGGCGTCTTTCAGGATGAAACCGGGGATTTTCCGGTTGGCAGCTATGTGCGCAATCCGCCGACGTCTTCGCACACCCCTTCGGCCAGCGAAGGCGCGACTATCTTGGTCAAGCTGCATCAATTTGATCCGAACGACCGAACCCAAGTTCGCAGATCGATCAACGGAGCGGGAAGTGTGAACTTGTTTCGAGACGAATACGAAGATGTTCGGGTTCAGGATTGGTCTGCAGGAGAATCGATGCCACTAAATTCAAGCAATGGTCTCGAGGTTTTTGTTTTAAGTGGTTCGTTCACCGAAAAGGGTGAAGAGTTTCAAGAATGGGATTGGCTAAGACTTCCGCCGGGGACGCAATCCAGCGCCATTGCCGGCGAAGTCGGTGCGCGTGTTTGGATAAAGTCAGGGCATTTGAGCGGCATGGTCTAGGCCCCCAGCGCCGCAATTTCAGGCATTTTACTTTCGAATTCGGGTCGTCGCGCCCAGATTTTCATTTTTTTGACCATTTGGCAAATTTTACCATTTGATAAAAAATGAGGTTGTGGCAATGTAGGTCCATAACAAACATATCAACAGGGAGTAGAGCGATGGCACAGGGCCAGATGGCACCCGGCATAGTATCCGGGCGGCTTTCCAGCGATGAGCTGACCTCGAATTTTTCAGATCTGCATCCGCCGCTTGCACCGCATGAGGCGGCTGTCGCGGCCGATAGATGCTATTTCTGTTATGACGCTCCTTGCGTTACAGCTTGTCCGACGGATATCGACATTCCACTTTTCATCCGCCAGATTCAGGCTGGTCAGCCGCAATCCGCTGGGCGCACGATCCTCGAGCAAAATATCCTCGGCGGAATGTGCGCGCGCGTGTGTCCCACTGAAACGCTCTGCGAAGAAGCCTGCGTGCGCGAAGCAGCAGAAGGTAAACCGGTCGAGATTGGACGTCTGCAGCGATACGCAACTGACGAAGTGATGGTCACAGGAGAACACCCTTTCGATCGCGCGACACCTACAGGAAAGACGGTGGCAGTGATCGGGGCAGGGCCGGCCGGTCTTGCCTGTGCACATCGGTTGGCGATGTTTGGCCACGATGTGGTGATACACGAGGCTCGGCCCAAACCTGGTGGTTTGAACGAATACGGCATCGCGGCCTACAAATCGACAAACAACTTTGCTCAGGCCGAGGTGGACTGGCTATTGAAAATTGGTGGAATTGCCATCGAAACCGGTTCTGTGCTTGGCGAGACAATCTCGCTGGACGGGCTACTTGAAAACTACGATGCGGTTTTTTTGTCCATTGGTCTTACTGGCGTGAACGCTCTTCGTACTTCTGGTGCAGATAAAGAAGGCGTTCGCCACGCGGTCGACTTCATTTCGGATGTTCGCCAGGCGGCTGATCTTGCGCATTTGCCGGTCGGGAGAAATGTTGTTGTTATTGGTGGCGGTATGACCGCAGTAGATGCTGCTGTGAAATCCAAGTTATTGGGAGCAGAGCATGTAACGATCGCATATCGGCGTGGGCGCGACGCAATGGGGGCGAGCCGTTATGAACAGGATTTGGCCGCCTCTCATGGCGTCCGGATTATGGCTAATGTTCAGCCTGTTGCCATCCACGGCAACGGCGCCGCCGCCGAAATCGAACTGGAATATACTTCCAGTCGGGATGGGCAATTAGTAGGTACGGGTGAAACCATTCGGATTCCCGCGGACCAGGTTCTAAAAGCGATTGGCCAATCGCTAGACGGCGCACCTGAAGATCTTTCGCTGGACGGCAACAAGATAGCGGTATCTGGCGCTGGACGTACGTCAATGCCGGGCGTCTGGGCTGGCGGAGACTGCGCTGCAGGAGGCGACGACTTAACAGTTACCGCTGTTGCCGAAGGGCGAGATGCCGCGTTGGACATCCACGCAATGCTCAATTCGTGATATGTTCAGGCACCAAGGCCGCATAAGTGTCATCGGGGAATTGCAATGTCTGACATAGAAGACGCAGTTGCACGTCACTACACAACCGGAGCTTTAACCACGCGTGTTCGCGACGCGTTGAAAGCCAGCGGAGTAAATCCCGATTCTGCGACTGCTGCTGACTTGAAAGCCAGCGACGAATTCCACACGGGTGGCGTCGCGGCGACTGATCATCTTTTCAATCAACTCTCTTTGACGCCCGCAACCAGAGTTTTGGATATCGGCTGCGGCATAGGCGGTACCTCGCGTTACGTTGCCGATCGGTTTGGAGCGAAGGTAACCGGGTTTGATTTGACGCCCGAGTTTGTTGAAGCCGCAAAGTCATTAAGCGAGCTTGTAGGGCTTTCAGATAAGGTCAGTTTCCTAGAAGGCAGCGCGCTGGATATGCCTGTACCTGATGCCGGGTTTGACTTGGCGATTATGTTGCACGTGGGAATGAATATTGAAGACAAGCAGGGGATATTTTCGGAAGTATCCCGTGCACTCGCTAAAGATGGCACTTTTGCGCTTTTTGACGTTATGCGCGGACACGTAGACGAGCCTATGGCTTTTCCTTTGCCATGGTCGACGCAACCGGACACGTCTTTTGTGGACAAACCGGAATTCTACAAAAAATCGGCCGAACACTCGGGGTTAAGTCTGGTTTCAGAGAACGACCGTACTGAATTTGCTTTGGCCTTTTTTGAAGAGGCATTCGCCAAGGCGGCGAAGGATGGGCCTGCCCCGATGGGCATCCACCTGATGATGGGTGAAACTGCACCCGAGAAGTTCAAGAACTATTTCGCAAATCTAAGGGCCGGGCGAATCCGCCCGACGGAAATGATATTCAAGAAAACTGGCTGAGCCGGTGAGGAGGATCCATGGCAGACCTGACAACAGATTTTCTGGGGATTTCCAGTCCGAACCCATTTTGGCTGGCCTCTGCGCCCCCGACCGATAAGGAATACAACGTTCGCCGGGCGTTTGAGGCAGGATGGGGCGGCGTTGTATGGAAAACGCTAGGTTCAGAAGGGCCACCGGTCGTAAATGTTAACGGCCCCCGTTATGGAGCGATATACGGCGCAGATCGCCGTTTACTCGGCTTAAACAACATTGAACTGATCACCGACCGTCCGCTTGAGGTGAATTTGGAAGAAATGGCGCGGGTCAAGGCAGACTACCCCGATCGCGCGCTCATCGCCTCGATTATGGTTCCGTGCGAGGAAGAAGCGTGGAAAGCCATTCTTCCTCTCGTCGCGGAAACAGGAGCGGACGGCATTGAACTTAATTTTGGTTGTCCTCACGGAATGAGTGAGCGCGGCATGGGTTCGGCCGTTGGCCAAGTTCCGGAATATATCGAGATGGTCACACGCTGGTGCAAGAAGTACTATGACCGTCCCGTCATTGTTAAACTCACGCCGAATATCACGGACATTCGAAAACCCGCGGCAGCTGCTAAAAATGGTGGCGCAGACGCAGTATCGTTAATTAACACAATCAACTCTATCACCAGCGTTGACCTTGACACCTTTAGCCCTGAACCATCGATTGACGGCAAAGGCAGTCACGGGGGTTATTGCGGACCAGCGGTGAAACCGATTGCTTTGTCTATGGTCTCCGAAATAGCGCGCAACGAAACTACTCGTGGTCTACCGATTTCTGGTATTGGCGGTGTTACGACATGGCGCGATGCGGCTGAATTCATATCATTGGGCTGCGGAAACGTTCAGGTTTGCACAGCAGCGATGACATACGGCTTTAAGATCATTGACGAACTTACGGCTGGGCTTTCCGAGTGGATGGACAAGAAAGGCTACAGTCAGGTTTCAGATTTTGTTGGGCAAGCGGTTCCGAACGTCACCGATTGGCAATACCTGAACCTTAACTATGTTGCCAAAGCCAAGATTGATCAGGATCAGTGTATCAAGTGTGGCCGTTGCTATGCCGCATGCGAAGACACCAGCCATCAGGCGATTTCGATATCCGCGGATCGGGTGTTCGAGGTGAAAGACGAAGAATGTGTGGCCTGTAACCTGTGCGTCGACGTTTGTCCGGTCGAAGGATGTATCACAATGGTGCCGATGGCAGCAGGCGAGGTCGACCCGCGCACCGGCGACGTAGTGCAGCCAGGCTATGCGAATTGGACGACGCATCCGAACAACCCGATGGTCAAAGCGGCCGAGTAGGGGGAGACATCGCAGAAAAATTCCCAGCGGTTTCGTTACAACCGTGACAAATTTAAGTTCTCTAAATATCCGAGTGCTGCGCAAGTAAGATTGGCATTGCGCTGCCTATGGCGTGAGCAACTTACGGTATAGGGTGTCGATAAACTGTTCTGCGCCTTCGAATGGGTCTTCTTCCCCCAAAATCGCTCGCACTTGTACGTCGAAGTCGGCGTAGTGTTGGGTTAGTGCCCATATTGAAAAAATGAGGTGATGGGTATGAACACGAGCTATTTTTCCCTGATCCATCCACTTGGATAAAACCGCTGATTTTTTGTCGACCAGTACTTTTAGATCGTTTGAAAGCGCGTTGTGAATTCGTGGTGCCCCTTGGACCAGTTCATTGGCGAAAAGGCGGCTTTCGCGGGGAAGTTCGCGACTCATCTGCAGCTTGCGATGAATATAGGAAAGGATTTCCTGCAGGGGATCTCCTTCTTCGTCCAAGTCGTTTAGCGGCGCCAGCCAAGTTTCAAGCAAACCAGATAACAAGGCCGTATGAATCGCCTCTTTTGAGGGAAAATAGTACAAAAGGTTCGGTTTGCTCAGGCCTGCCTCGGATGCGATTTGATCAACTGTCGAGCCTCGAAACCCATGTGCTGAAAACACGTTTAACGCGGCCTCGAGAATCGCTGCGCGGTTCTTTTTCTGAATGCGGGTCGGGGCGCGGTCTTTAGGCATGTTCTCCGGTCGTCTCTTTTTTCACCTGACGAGCAAGAAATATGCCGAAAACTCTTGCGTCACTATGCAATTTCTTGACTGATGTCGAACCCGTGATAGCGTGAGTTTGACCAGATGGTCAAATCAAGACGTTAAAAGCGAGCCAAATCGCAAGCAACAGGGAAAACAACATGTCAGCTCCGGCTCAGAACCTCAGGATTAATGGCGACAGGCTTTGGGAAAGCCTGATGGAGATGGCGAAGATCGGCCCAGGCGTTGCGGGAGGAAACAACCGGCAAACTTTGACTGATGAGGACGCAGAAGGAAGAGCGTTGTTTCAGTCTTGGTGCGAAGACGCGGGCTGTTCGATGGGGCTGGACCAAATGGGCAACATGTTTGCGCGACGAGAGGGCAGTGACCCTGAAGCGCTACCAGTCTATGTGGGATCGCATCTGGATACTCAGCCTACCGGCGGAAAATACGATGGTGTCCTTGGTGTTTTGGGCGGCTTGGAAATTGTTCGAACGCTCAATGATCTTGGTATAAAGACCAAGCACCCGATTGTCGTCACCAACTGGACTAACGAAGAAGGTACGCGTTATGCGCCTGCAATGTTGTCGTCCGGCGTATTTGCGGGAATGCATACACAGGACTGGGCTTATGATCGTGAAGATGCTGATGGTAAGAAATTTGGCGATGAACTGAAGCGCATTGGTTGGCGCGGCGACGAAGAAGTGGGCGCGCGCAAGATGCATGCGTTCTTTGAACTACACATTGAACAGGGACCAATCCTTGAAGCCGAAGGAAAGGACATTGGCGTTGTTACGCACGGGCAAGGACTAAGCTGGACGCAAATCACCGTGACGGGCAAGGACGCGCATACCGGTTCAACACCAATGCCGATGCGAAAAAATGCGGGTTTGGCAATGGCCCGAATTTTGGAAAAGGTGGATGAAATTGCGTGGTCGCACGCACCGCATGCTGTTGGTGCGGCGGGCCATATCGATGTTTACCCAAACTCGCGAAACGTTATCCCGGGCAAAGTCGTATTTACGGTGGATTTTCGCTCGCCCGAATTATCAGTCATTGAAGACATGGAAAATCGCCTGCGGGTTTCGGCACAAGAAATAGTAAATAAAATGGGGCTGGAGATCGAATTTGAGAAAGTTGGTGGATTCGATCCGGTCAAATTCGACGAAGACTGCGTTGCGGCGGTTCGTGGAGCGTCCGAGCGGCTAGGCTATTCCCACACAGATATTATTTCTGGTGCTGGCCACGATGCTTGTTGGATCAATCGCGTGGCTCCTACCGCAATGGTCATGTGCCCATGTGTTGATGGGCTAAGCCATAACGAAGCCGAGGAAATCAGCAAAGATTGGGCCGCGGCAGGAGCGGATGTTCTGTTCCATGCGGTCGTCGAGACAGCCGAAATAGTGGAATAAAGGGCGCTGTTCCCTCGCCCCTAAGGTGAGGTACCAGATATTTTGGCCAGATAAAGTAAGCGGGACAAACCGCGCAGGGAGATTAATATGAGCACTGTTATCAAAAACGGAACCGTTCTGACAGCCGACCTGACATACAAGGCGGATGTAAAGGTCGAGGGCGGAGTAATCACCGAAATTGGCCCTGATTTGAAAGGTGATAAAGAATTGGACGCGACCGGTTGTTATGTCATGCCGGGCGGGATCGACCCCCACACCCATCTTGAGATGCCCTTCATGGGCACATATTCCAGCGATGATTTTGAGAGCGGAACGCGCGCGGCCTTGGCTGGTGGTACGACGATGGTTGTTGATTTTGCGTTGCCAAATCCGGGAGAAAGCCTGCTGGACGCTTTGAAGCGCTGGGACAACAAATCAACACGTGCAAACTGTGACTATTCCTTTCATATGGCCGTGACATGGTGGGGAGAACAGGTTTTCAATGACATGAAGACTGTCGTTGAAGAGCGTGGAATAAATACGTTTAAACACTTCCTCGCTTACAAAGGCGCTCTGATGGTGAACGATGACGAGCTGTTTGCCTCATTTACGCGCCTGGCCGAATTAGGCGGTATCGCCATGGTCCACGCGGAAAATGGGGATGTTGTCGCCGAACTCAGTGCAAAGTTGCTGGCGGAAGGAAATACGGGACCAGAAGCACATGCCTATTCGCGACCACCACAGGTCGAAGGAGAGGCGACCAACCGAGCCATTATGATTGCCGATATGGCGGGTGTGCCGTTGTATGTCGTCCACACTTCCTGCGAAGAAGCACATGAGGCCATCCGACGCGCCAAGATGCAGGGCAAGCGTGTTTGGGGTGAACCGTTGATCCAGCATCTGACATTGGACGAAAGTGAGTATTTTCATCCCGACTGGGATCATGCTGCCCGCCGTGTAATGAGCCCGCCGTTCCGAAACAAGCAGCATCAGGACAGCTTGTGGGCGGGTCTTCATTCTGGAACGCTCAGCGTTGTGGCCACCGATCATTGTGCTTTCACAACCGATCAGAAACGTTACGGAGTGGGTGACTTCACAAAGATTCCCAACGGTACTGGCGGTTTGGAAGATCGTATGCCTATGTTATGGACGCATGGCGTTAACACAGGGCGACTAACGCCACACGAATTCGTGGCGGTTACCTCGACAAACATCGCTAAGATATTGAATTGTTATCCGAAAAAGGGCGCAATTCTCGTCGGTGCTGACGCTGATATCGTAGTTTGGGACCCTGAAAAAACCAAAACTATTTCCGCTAAAAACCAGCAATCTGCGATTGACTACAACGTTTTTGAGGGCAAAGAAGTCAAAGGACTGCCTCGGTTTACTTTGTCGCGAGGTCAGATTGCTGTTCACGATGGGGAAATACGTACACAGGAAGGTCACGGAGAATTCGTCGCGCGGGAACCCAACAGCCATGTAAACAAAGCGCTGAGTACCTGGAAAGAATTGACAGCACCTCAACCGATCAAACGTAGCGGAATTCCGGCAACGGGTGTATGACGCAGCCAGGCCGTCGCACCGGCGGCTAAATATCGAATTTTTTCAGGGCGGTGGAATGAATACTGAAAGCACTACCCAGCCTGTCGTCGAGGCAAGACAGCTGGATCTCACCTTTCAAACCAATGACGGGCCGGTTCACGCATTAAAAGATGTGAATCTGGAAATTAGCAAAGGTGAGTTCGTCAGCTTTATAGGGCCATCGGGTTGCGGGAAGACGACTTTTCTACGATGCATAGCCGCACTGGAAACACCAACCGGAGGCAATTTGACCGTCAACGGAATGTCGCCGGATCAAGCCAGACGAAACAGAGCGTACGGTTATGTGTTTCAAGCCGCCGGGTTGTATCCTTGGAGGACGATTGCCAAAAACGTAAAACTACCGCTTGAGATCATGGGCTATTCTAAAGCCGACCAAGATGAGCGTGTAGATAGGGTTCTGGAACTAGTTGACTTAAAAGGGTTTGGCGGCAAGTTCCCTTGGCAGCTGTCAGGCGGCATGCAGCAACGTGCCAGCATCGCGCGCGCGCTGGCGTTCGACGCGGACATCCTTTTAATGGACGAGCCTTTTGGTGCACTGGACGAAATTGTGCGCGATCATTTGAATGAGCAACTTTTGGCGCTGTGGGCACGGACAAAAAAGACCATTGGTTTCGTGACCCATTCGATCCCTGAGGCCGTTTATCTAAGCACCAAAATTGTGGTCATGAGTCCTCGCCCAGGGCGGATTACAGATGTTATTGAAAGCCCGCTTCCCAAAGAGCGCCCGCTGGATATCCGCGATACACAGGAATTCATCGATGTTGCCCATCGTGTTCGCGAAGGGTTGCGAGCTGGCCACGGAGATGAAGTCTGATGTCATCGGATGCCATCAGAAGGGCAGAGACAAAAGATGTGCGGGCTTGCGCGCATGTTATTGCAGTTTGGATGTCGCAAACTGACTGGATGCCCGAAGAATTGTCAGAAGACGAGTTGGAAGCGCTGATCCGCGAGGCGTTTCCTGCACGCGAGATTTGGGTCGCTGGAAATCCCGTGGATTGTTACATGTCCGTTGACCCAAAGGAACAAAAAGTCGGTGCACTGTATTGCCTGCGCACGGGGCAAGGTATCGGCAAACGTTTACTGGATCATGCAAAATCAGGGCGTGACTATCTTTGGCTCACAACTCACGAACCCAACAAGGCCGCGCAAAAATTCTATCGCCGTGAAGGATTCGAAGCGACAGGCATAGAACCGCCTACACCGCCCGAGACACTGCCAGTCATTCGGATGGAGTGGCGCGCATGAAACAGGTCGTTGCCATTCTGACAGTCATTGTTGTGATCGTTCTCGTTTGGTACGCCGCTTGCGTTCCGATGAATATCAAGGGTGTTCTGACCGAGCTGGAACGCGGGGGCGCAGAGGTGCAACCGCCCTCTGCCAGCGCGCGTCGGGACATGAGCGAGATTGGACTGGTATTGGACAACGGGTTTGCAATTCCGTCCACTTGGGCGCAGGGTAAACCGCGCCTTCCGTCTCCGCACCAAGTTTCAGCAGAACTATGGGACACGACGGTGGGGAAAAAGATCACTTCAAAACGCTCGCTTATTTATCACGGCTGGGTGACGCTCAGTGCAACGATGTTAGGTTTCGTAATTGGTACGGGCCTCGGCATTTTGCTGGCCGTTGGGATCGTTCACAGTCGCGTCATGGACCTTTCGGTTATGCCTTGGGCTATCGTCAGCCAAACAATACCGATCATCGCGCTGGCGCCGATGATCATCGTAGTTCTGTATTCGGTAGGCGTTCAGGGAATTATTCCCAAGGCTATCATTTCAGCCTACCTAAGCTTTTTCCCTGTTGTTGTCGGCATGGTCAAAGGCTTGCGTAGTCCGGATGCGATGCAACTTGATCTTCTGCGAACCTATAACGCAAGTCAGTCTCAAGGATTTTGGAAACTTCGTCTGCCTGCCTCGATGCCATACCTTTTTGCATCGCTCAAAATCGGCGTTGCGGCGTCTCTGGTCGGGGCCATCGTTGGCGAGTTGCCGACAGGGGCGGTCGCCGGTTTGGGGGCTCGTCTGTTGGCCGGCAGTTATTATGGCCAGACCGTGCAAATTTGGTCGGCGCTTTTTGCTGCAGCCGTATTGGCGGCCTGCCTGGTAGGTTTGTTGGGGCTAATTGAACGGACTGTTCTCCGGAAAATGGGGATGGCCCGATGACGCTGGTATTTCTTGCGCTGCTTGTTTGGATCTTTGGCTGGTGGCTAAACAATCGCCTGGCAAGTGGCCCGCAGGCGGACAGCCAAGTGGTTCGTTTTCTGGCGCCGTTGATATTCGGCTTGACCATTATTTTTGTGTGGGAGCTGTTAGTCCGGGGGCTAGAGGTGCCGTTGGTCATCCTGCCTGCTCCTTCCGTCATTGGGCTGAGATTTGTAAATAGCCTGCCCATTCTGTGGGAGGATTTTGTTCAGACAATCATCAAGGGCGCCTTGAGTGGTTACGTCATTGGATGCAGCGCGGCATTTCTGACGGCTATTGCGGTGGATCGGTGGGATTTTCTTCGTCTCGGTCTTTTACCGGTTGGAAATTTTGTGGCCGCCTTGCCGATTGTTGGGACCGCGCCCATACTGGTTATGTGGTTTGGATTCGATTGGCACTCGAAGTCCGCCGTGGTCGTGGTGATGGTTTTCTTCCCGATGCTTGTGAATACTGTAGCAGGACTGCGAGAGGCGACTGCGATGCAAAGGGATCTTATGGAGACGTATGCCGCATCCTACTGGCAAAGCTTTTTGAAATTACGTTTGCCTGCTGCGATGCCTTTCGTTTTCAATGGGTTGAAGATTTCGACGACACTGGCCCTTATCGGCGCTATTGTGGCGGAATTCTTTGGTTCGCCAACTCTTGGTATGGGTTTTCGGATTTCGACCAGCGTTGGGCAACTGTCGTTGGACATGGTCTGGGCCGAAATCGTCGTCGCGGCACTGGCCGGCACAGCGTTCTACGGGCTTGTCGCCGGTATCGAGAAAGCGGTTACGTTTTGGCACCCGTCGCAACGTGAAAAACAGTGAGAATAATTCAACAGACCCCGGTCAAGGGGCAACAAAAAAGCAACTAGGAGATATCAAAATGAAAATGCTACTTAGCGGAGCGGTTGCCGCCTTCGGTATGGCGGCCAGTATGGCTCTTGCAGCGGACGAGGTGACATTGCAATTGAAATGGGTCACGCAAGCGCAATTTGCTGGATACTACGTGGCTAAGGACAAGGGTTTCTACGAAGAAGAGGGGCTGGATGTTACGATCCTTCCCGGAGGCCCTGACATTGCGCCAACTCAAGTGATTGCAGGCGGAGGCGCGGATGTAACTGTCGAATGGATGCCTGCGGCCTTAGCTGCGCGGGAAAAAGGTCTACCGTTGGTTAACATCGCGCAGCCTTTCAAGAGTTCGGGCATGATGCTGACCTGCTGGAAAGACGCGGGTATTTCCTCACCTGAGGATCTGAAAAACCGTACTTTGGGCGTTTGGTTCTTTGGAAACGAGTTTCCGTTCATGAGTTGGATGAGCCAGCTTGGCATCGACACAGACGGAAAAAGCGAAAGCGGGGTTGAGGTTCTGAAGCAAGGCTTCAACGTCGACCCTCTTTTGCAGCGTCAGGCAGATTGCATCAGCACTATGACGTACAACGAGTACTGGCAAGTCATCGACGCGGGGGTAAACCCGGATGAACTGGTCACCTTCAAGTATGAAGATCAAGGCGTAGCAACGTTGGAAGACGGCCTTTATGTGCTGGAAGAAAACCTGGGCGATGCGGCATTTGTCGACAAAATGGAACGCTTTGTTCGCGCTTCGATGAAAGGCTGGAAATACGCTGAGGAAAACCCGGCTGAAGCCGCAGAAATTGTGCTGGAAAATGATGCGACCGGCGCACAGACTGAAGAGCACCAAAACCGTATGATGGGCGAAATCGCCAAACTGACGGCAGGCTCGAATGGAGCGTTGGACCCGGCCGATTTTGATCGCACAGTTGCGACTTTGTTGGCGGGTGGATCCGATCCGGTCATTACAAAACAACCAGAAGGCGCCTGGACGCATCAGATTACAGATGCAGCGCTAAATTAACCCCACGCACGTGAAGGTAACGAACGCGGCCTCTTTGAGGCCGCGTTTTTTTTGTGGTTACCGGTCGGCTAACCGCACTTGACGTCGGTTCGGCTTCATATTTCACTGTAATTCAGCGCAGATCATTCTGATTTTTGCGTTATGAGGAGAAAATGCAGGGATTTACATCAGAATTCAGTACGGCTTTGGCTTTGATCTTTCGGGGAGATGCAGAGCTTTGGTCAATTGTTCTGTTGTCTCTGGAAGTTTCAATTCTGGCGGTCTTGATTTCGGCTGTCATAGGAATGCCACTGGGTGCCGCGCTGGCTGTGGCAAGATTTCCTGGGCGTCGGGTCCTGATTATTCTGATGAATGCACTAATGGGGCTCCCTCCAGTTGTTGTCGGCCTTCTAGTCTATCTCATGCTGTCTCGTTCTGGGCCGCTTGGGGTTTTCGAACTGCTATATACGCCAACCGCGATGATTATCGCTCAGGTCGTGTTGGTTACACCAATCATCTCGGCTTTGACCCGGCAAGTAGTTGAAATGTTGGCCGAGGAATATGCCGAACAGCTTCGGTCGCTAGGCGTGTCGCGGCTGGCATCTGTGCCCGTTCTTTTGTGGGATGCACGATTGGCGTTGGTGACGGCCTTGTTAGCAGGTTTCGGGCGGGCGATCGCCGAAGTCGGTGCGGTCATTATTGTGGGTGGAAATATCAACCATGTAACCCGGGTGATGACAACAACCATCGCGCTTGAAACCTCTAAAGGCAATCTGGCGTTGGCTTTGGCGCTAGGGGCGATCTTGATAGGAATAGCAGTCGCGGTTAACGCAATGGTCAGCACACTGACATTGCGGGCTGAACAAGAAGGCCTGCGCCATGCGTGACCTCATGATTGAAGAAACAGCCGGTTTGAAAGTAAGCGGTGTTCATATCACCCGAAAAGGCTCGGTCCTTTTGGATGTGCCTCAACTAAGTCTGAATGGCCCGGGTCCTACTTTGATTTTAGGGCCGAACGGCGCAGGAAAAAGCCTCCTGTTGCGTTGTCTACACGGACTTATTTCGCCAGACTGTGGGCGGGTCACACAAGGTGGCGTCCCTTTGAATGCGGTTCACAAGTCACAACAGGCAATGGTGTTCCAGCAACCAGTTCTCCTAAGGCGGTCTGTTGCAGGGAACCTGGATTTTGCGCTCAAACGAGTGGGTTTGGCGCGCGCCGAACGTAAGAAGAAAATCGCGGATCTGCTGGCTGAAGGCGGATTGTCTGAGAAAGCGCGGCAATCCGCCAGATATCTTTCTGGGGGTGAGGCGCAGCGTTTGGCAGTATTGCGCGCACTTGCTCTTTCCCCAAAGACATTGTTTCTCGACGAACCGACCAGCTCATTGGACCCAGGCGCGACGCAAGCAATAGAACGGATGATCCTTAGTGCTTCGTCCCAGGGGGTGCGCATCGTGATGGTAACGCACGATATTGGTCAGGCTCGGCGGTTAGCTTCGGATGTGGTTATGATGCAGGGCGGTTATGTGGTGGAACACGGCGCTGCGAAACAGGTATTAGACTCTCCTGCAAGCGAGGCCTCGCGCCGTTATTTGGCAGGCAGGCTCGTCACATAAGTTGGATTTCACGGAGATTGGCGATGATCCTAAATCTGATCCGGGCCAATGTGCTTTTGTTTGGCCTGTCAGCACTGTCTGTTGCAGCGGAAGAACCTTTTATCGTGGTTCAATCCACCACATCTACCCAGAATTCTGGGCTGTTTGACCATATTCTTCCGGGTTTCGAGGCTGAAACTGGCATCGATGTTCGTGTGGTCGCCGTTGGAACGGGGCAGGCGATCAGGAATGCAATCAATGGGGACGGGGATGTTTTATTGGTGCATTCAAAACCTGCAGAGGAACAGTTCGTGTCAGACGGATGGGGCGTGGAACGTTTTGACGTGATGTACAACGACTTTGTTCTTGTGGGCCCAAAATCTGATCCGGCCGCAGTTAAAGGGGGCGATGATATCGTTGCTGCATTGACCGCGATCGCGGAGACCGAGTCTACCTTTGCCTCACGTGGCGATGATAGTGGAACCCACAAAGCAGAGTTGCGTCTTTGGCAACCAATCGGGATTGATCTGACCGACGTGTCGGGAACATGGTACCGGGAAACTGGTTCCGGCATGGGGGCGACATTGAACGTGGCGAGCGGCATGAATGCTTACACGTTGACCGATCGTGCAACCTGGCAAACTTTCGGAAACCGAGGGAATCTTGAGGTTTTGATCGAAGGGGATCCTCGAATGTTCAATCAATACGGAGTCATCTTGGTGAACCCGGAGAAACACCCTGGCGTTCGATCAGCCGCAGGGCAACGGTTCATCGAATGGTTGACTGGGCCAGATGGACAGTCTGCGATAGGCTCATACACGCAGGACGGCGTACAGCTATTTTTCCCAAACGCAAATTAAATTTCTGATTTAGCCACTGGCGCCGTTGTGGTGGATGCGACCCAGGCCTGAAAGGTCATAGCTACCCAACTCATCGGCGCGCTGAATGAAACGTGGGCCGTTCAAAAAACCGATCAGAGTCTGCATAGGGGGATCAAAAAAGGCGCGCCTCCATATGGCAAGATCTAATCGTTCATTGTGAGTGGGATGAAAATTAAGCCCCAAAAATCCGGCCAGTGCGCCCAGCCCGAACCCGACTTCTGCCTTGCCATCCCGCAGTGCGATGGCCAGTTCCTCTTCGGTGCGGGCACAATCAGGCAGGGTATTTAGATCGGCTCTGGTCAATCCATGTTCTTCCAATTGGGCGTCGAACAATCGTTGGCTGGCCGCGCTATCCTGACGCAAAAT
This sequence comes from Ruegeria sp. YKSD179, assembly GCF_059612885.1. NCBI lineage: Bacteria > Pseudomonadati > Pseudomonadota > Alphaproteobacteria > Rhodobacterales > Roseobacteraceae > Ruegeria > Ruegeria sp. YKSD179. The sequence goes on from NZ_JBXWRL010000005.1 coordinate 72,952, forward strand.
AACACGTCGGCCTTTCAAGTCAGAAAATCCGGAAATGTCGGAAATGTCTGGCGCCGACAACAATCCACGTTGACGCTGTGCAACTTCGTAAAGAACGACGGGCGCTTCGCCAACAGTGTCCTTAAGGGATTTCACGTTGAATCCGTTATCTTCATGAATATGCAATACAGTGGCTTGCGCGCTTCGGTCGCTTAGCCTGCGCAACCCATCAAACGAGCCGTCATAATAGGTGGCCAAGCCTGATCCGCTTTCGCGTAACGCCCAGTCTAGCAGGGGATCGTGGCTGCCTGCGACGATTGGTGGCAAGGGCGGTTCAGCGACCTGCGGCCCAGTTCGAGATGAATTCAGCCAAACGACAATTTCATCCTTGGGAAATAATAGCTTTCCCATGGCCCGAACACAGGGCACTTCGCCTGATGACGCAAGATCATAGGCTTTACGCTCGCCAATGCGCAACAAATCGGCCAGTTCACGTGTGGTCAGGTATTGTGACATTCAGTCAAGTCGAACGGCTGACCCGGACCCCGCGTCGGCGGCGCTGAACCCGATCTGATCCAGCGCGTAAGGAGCAGCAATAGTAATCAGAACCATAACAACAACGGCGCTTAGAAAAGCTTTCATGGTCTCCTCCGGCTCAGTTTTCGTCCGCCGTAGCGACGCGCAAAAATTCGATCAGATCAAGGCGATCCTGTTCGCCAGTGATACGTTGCATCGGCATCTTGGACCCAGGAATGTAGTGATCGGGGCCCTCGTCGAAAAGAGCGTTTATTGTCTCATCATTCCAAATGATATCAGAGTCTTGCAATGTATCCGAGTACAAATATCCGGGAATAGTTCCCGCCTTGCGCCCAAATATTTTATGCAGCGTCGGACCAGCGCGCCTTTGGCTGTTAGTTGTAAGGCTATGGCATATCGAGCATTTGCGGGCGAATTGGCGCTCTCCGTTTTCCATTTCCTCGGGCTTTTTCAAGAAGCTCGGTTCAACGGTGGCCATCCGTTCCTGTTCTGACAGTGTTGCGACAGGCCAACTGTACATAGCTTCATCAATCCCACCTGCGTGGATGTTTTGGCCGTCGGAAGAAAAGGCTAATGCCCAGACCGGGCCACGCAAAGTTGCGCGAAAATCCTGAGCGATACGCCAATTGACTGTATTGATCAGCATTATGTATCCCTCGCCGTCGCCGACAGCCAATCTGGTTCGGTCAGGGCTAAGGGCAAGGGCAAGAATTGGGCGGCGGCCTAGCGTATAGTCACGTTCTTGTCTCGTCGTCAGATCAAGGATGCGCGTGACCCCATCTACTGCGCCATAAGCGATCCAATTATCCTGAGCATTAAGAACTAGTTTGTTGATTCCAAATCCATGTTCAATCAGGCGATCAACTTCCTGCCCAGTGGTCAAGTCCCATAGACGCAGTGAACCATCAACCCCGGCCGAATACAGATGTGATCCGTCTGGCGTAAATTCCACGTCACTGACACCGCTTCCAGTGGGCCCCAGCACAGAAGGGGTCGAACCGTCGACAGGCCACAACCCGATCGTTCCATCCCAACTGGCTGTTGCGACATGGGTTTTTGAGATCGCTAAGCCCACAATTTTGCCCTTGTGCTGGCCGATAACCTCACCGCCGGGCCATTGGCGCAAGGTGAAGTCGTCTCCTGCAGAATAGATTGTTGATCCGTTGAAGATGACAGAATTAACTGCGGCCTCATGGCCTTCCAACCATTCCGGTGACTGCTGAGTCCACAACCCCACGGAGTTGTCAAAACTGGCAGTGGCGATACGTCCATCCGGGGCGGTAGCAATTCCCATTATGGGCCCACCATGGCCTTTTAGCGTAAAAAACTCTGCCTCTGCACGCAGAGGCAAGAGCGCCAGCGCAATGATTAAAACTCTCATTTATTCAGCAGGTGAGGCCGTGGCTTTCCCAGCCTCCTTTTCCTGGACTTCTTCCAGCCACAGCGAGTGATGTTCACGCGCCCATTGCTCTTCGACCTCGCCCGTTCCCATGGCGTCAAATGCGCCCTCCATTCCGACAGAACCCAGATAAATGTGGGCGAGGATGATTGCGATGAACGCATAGGCGACCATGACGTGCCAGACTTGCGCGTATTGCATCTCTTCCTGGGGCGACATCTGAACAGGCAAGTCCAGTCCCATGAGTTGCGGGATACCAGTCGAATTCGCAATCGAAAACGTCTTGGCGAACAACGGCATCTCGAACGGGAAGAGCAGGGACAAACCAGACAGGCTGATAGAGACACCCAACAAGATGCACAGCCAGAAAATTATCTTTTGTCCGGCGTTGAATTTCTTGGCGGGAGGATGGCTGCCTTTGGTAAACAATCCGCCGCCTGCAGCCAGCCATTTCAGATCAACGCGATTGGGAATGTTATGCGCAATCCAATTGACTGTAATAATCACAAGACCCAGCATAAATGCCCAAGCCAGATTGTTGTGTAGCCACTTGCAACCCTGCGCTATTGTGGCAAATCCTTCTTTGCCAAAAAGCGGAATTAGAAAATCACGACCGTACAGCGTCAGCAGCCCGGTAATACCCAATACGAGGAAAGATCCGGCGAATAGCCAGTGCCCAAAACGTTCAAAGCCATTAAACCTGGTGACCGTCCGGCCTGTTTTTTCGCCGTCAATTTTAATGCGGCCTCGTAGCACGAAAAACAGTAACAGCACGATCAGCATCCCACCTATTATGTAGTTGCCGTAGTCGCGCAGGGGACCGGTGCGGAAATTCAGCCACCACATTCCGCCATCCTGAATCAATACGCTTGCTGCAGGTCCCTTGGACGAAACTGTGACGTCAGCCGAACCGTAACGTAAAGCGCGGAAAACGTCGCTGTCTGACGCCACGCCTCGGGTACCCAGCTGCCCTAATAGGCCTTCTGCGTTACCTTGACCTGTGTTTCCCGATCTATAACTGTTGTCGATCTTCTCGCCACGCTGCCGAGCCAGAATGTCCTCAAGCGTCGTGGCGCCTCCAGTGGCGGTTCTGTCAGTTGTTGCTGGGGCCTCGGCCTCGCCTGATTGTGCCATGGCCGTATTGACCATAACGAATGACAGCAGCAGTGCGATGAATAAACGGAACATCTGAACCTCAGTCAAAATTCCAAGCAGATGACCCGCTTTGGCGGGTCATCTGACAACATTAGGACGGAACCTTATCCGTCTTTCTGGTCGTATGCGGTACCCCAACCCCAGGCGCCCGAGCCGAAACCGCGCGCCACAACGCGTTCGCGGTAAACTGCCGACACCACGTCGCCGTCACCGGCGAGCAGGGCTTTGGTAGAACACATTTCGGCGCAGATAGGCAGCTTGCCTTCGGCAATCCGATTACGACCATATTTGGCGAACTCTGCGGTCGAGTGCGTTTCCTCGGGTCCACCGGCGCAGAAGGTACATTTGTCCATCTTGCCGCGCGATCCGAAGTTGCCCGCTTGTGGGAATTGCGGTGCGCCGAACGGGCACGCATAGAAGCAATAACCGCAACCAATGCACAAGTCCTTCGAGTGCAGAACGACTCCTTCTTCGTTTTGATAGAAGCAGTCGACTGGGCAAACCGCCATACACGGAGCGTCCGAGCAATGCATGCAGGCCACCGATATCGAGCGTTCACCCGGGTTACCGTCATTGATCGTCACCACCCTGCGGCGGTTAATGCCCCACGGCACCTCGTGTTCGTTCTTACACGCGGTTACGCAGGCGTTGCACTCGATGCAGCGTTCAGCGTCGCAGAGAAACTTTGCTCTAGCCATTATCGTCCTCCTTACGCTGCCCAGATTTTGCAGAGAGTCGCTTTGGTCTCTTGCATCTGGGTCACTGAATCATAGCCATAGGTCTGAGCGGTGTTTGTCGCTTCGCCCAGCACATAGGGATCGGCGCCTTTGGGGTATTTGTCCCGAAGGTCCTCGCCCTGGAAATGGCCGCCAAAGTGGAATGGCATAAAGGCTACGCCGGCACCGACCCTGTTGGTCAGCATCGCCATAACTTTGACTTTACCGCCCTCAGGACCTTCGACCCAGACCTGTGCTCCGTCACGAATACCAAGGTTGTTGGCATCGCGAGGGTTGATCTCGACGAACATGTCCTGCTGAAGCTCAGCCAGCCAAGGGTTCGACCGTGTCTCATCACCGCCGCCCTCATACTCGACCAATCGACCCGACGTCAGGATTATTGGGTAATCCTTTGAAAAGTCGTTCTTTTGGATCGAAGCGTAGAGGGTAGGTAGGCGATAAGCCTGACGGTCCTCGTAGGTCGGATAGTCATCCACCAGATCGCGCCGGTTCGTGTAAAGCGGTTCGCGATGCAGTGGGATCGGATCCGGGAAGGTCCACACGACCGCGCGGGCTTTGGCGTTCCCGAAGGGCGCACAGCCGTGTTCGATCGCAACCCTCTGGATACCGCCCGAAAGGTCTGTCTTCCAGTTGGTTTTCGGACCGGCCACAGCGTCGATTGCTGCGCGTTCCTCGTCCGTCAGATCACCGTCCCAACCAAGATCCATCAGCATCTGCATCGTGAATTCTGGATAACCATCCTGAATTTCCGATCCGACACTGTAGACCCCTTCGGCCAGCAGGTTGTCGCCATCGCGTTCCACGCCGAAACGGGCACGGAAAGTCAGGCCACCTTCGGCAACCGGTTTGGACATGTCGTAAAGGTTAGGTGTTCCCGGGTGACCCATCTCGGCTGTACCCCAGCAGGGCCAAGGCATACCGTAGTAATCACCGTCGTTTGGACCGCCCACTGCCTGCAGCGTTGTTCTGTCGAACGTGTGCTGATTGGCCATGTGGCTTTTGATCCGCTCAGGAGACTGACCAGTGTAGCCGATAGTCCAGAGGCCCGAGTTGAACTCACGTGTAATGCTTTCAACATTCGGGGTTTCAGGGTCTTCCATTTCGATATTGCGGAAGAACCGATCCGCCCAGCCGAACTTGTTCGCGAACTTGGCCATAATGACCTCATCCGGTAGACTTTCGAACAGCGGATCAACCACTTTGTCACGCCACTGCAGGGAACGGTTCGAGGCCGTGACCGAGCCACGGGTTTCGAACTGCGTGCAAGCGGGCAACAAATAAACACCGTCAGTGCGGTCATGCATAACGGCGGATACTGTGGGATACGGGTCGATCACGACCAGCATGTCCAATTTCTCCATCGCCGTCTTCATTTCCGGACCGCGGGTCTGTGAGTTGGGCGCGTGGCCCCACAGGACCATTGCACGGACGTTGTTGTCTTGGTCCATGTTTGCAGGATCTTCCAGAACGCCGTCGATCCATCGGGAGACAGGGATGCCGCGTTCATTCTGAAGCGACTTGTCCTTGCCTTCCTTATCTTTGATCGTTGCGAACTGACCTGCCAGCCACTCTGGTTCTTCACCCCAAACCCGGGCCCAATGACCCCAGGCACCTGCGGACAGGCCGTAGTAGCCGGGCAGGGTGTGGGACAATACGCCTAGGTCTGTCGCGCCTTGCACATTGTCATGGCCGCGGAAGATGTTTGTACCACCACCAGCAGTGCCCATGTTGCCCAAGGCGAGCTGAAGTACGCAGTAGGCACGAGTGTTGTTGTTGCCGTTGGTGTGCTGCGTACCTCCCATGCACCAGATCACGGTACCGGGACGATTGTTGGCCATAGTGCGCGCAACGCGCTTGAGCTGCGATCCGGGTGTGCCGGTAACACGCTCGACCTCGTCCGGGTTCCACTTGGCGACTTCTTCTTTGATCTGGTCCATTCCCCAGACACGGGTACGGATGAACTCTTTGTCTTCCCAGCCGTTATCGAAGATGTGCCACAGGATGCCCCAGATAAGCGCAACGTCTGTTCCGGGACGGAAACGGACATATTCATCCGCATGCGCCGCGGTGCGCGTAAAGCGTGGATCGCAGACGATCAGCGGGGCGTTATTCTGCTCTTTCGCGCGCAGAACATGCAACAGCGAGACGGGGTGCGCCTCGGCAGGGTTGCCGCCAATGATAAAGATGGCACGGGAGTTATGGATGTCGTTATACGAATTGGTCATGGCGCCATAGCCCCATGTATTCGCAACACCCGCAACCGTGGTTGAGTGGCAAATTCTGGCCTGATGGTCCACGTTGTTGGTGCCCCAGTAGGCAGCAAATTTGCGGAACAGATAGGCCTGTTCATTGTTGTGCTTCGCAGAACCCAGCCAATAGACACTATCGGGGCCAGATTCTTCGCGGATGCTCATCATGCCGTCGCCGATCTCGTTGATCGCCTCTTCCCAGCTAATGCGCTTCCATTCGCCGCCTTCCTTTTTCATCGGGTATTTCAGGCGGCGCTCGCCATGGGCGTGTTCACGTACCGCTGCACCTTTGGCACAGTGGGCGCCCAGATTGAACGGGCTGTCCCAACCGGGCTCCTGGCCGATCCATACGCCGTTCTGCACTTCGGCAATCACCGTGCATCCGACTGAACAATGAGTGCAAACGGATTTCACATTTTCAACGGCTTGGTTGGCCGCTGTTTGGGCACTGGCTGGCGTCACGGTTCCACCCGTGGCGCTGATCGCGGCAAGACCGCCAATCGTCAGGCCCGACCCGCGCAGGAACGCGCGGCGATCGACGGTTTTTTCGCCGATCTGGGACAGGATACTTGTCCGCTGGGGGCGTCTCGCAACCCCGTTGGTCTTTTTCCTAAGCATTTCTTTCCTCCCTTGCTGGCCATGTAACCCATGGCTGGCTTGGTACTGCTGAAACCGACGTCAGGGCCAATCGCAACCTTCAGTCGGGTGTGAAGGCGTCCGATTCTAAAACCGGGTGCTTTCTATGTATGCGCGTGTGTGCGCTGTATCCTGCATCCGGGTTTCGTCCGTCGGCAACTCTGATGCCTCGGCTTTCCCGCTCAGGCTGGCGGCGGCGACTGCAGCAGGCGCTGCGGTTCCGGCCAGTTTGAGGAAGTTGCGGCGCGTTGCGCCTTCTTCCTTGGTCTTGCTCATGGTCTCCTCCTGTCCCAATTGCGGTTTGATGCCCATTTGGGCACCGGCGAATGGCGGACTAGGCCGCCGTCATTCGGAATGCTTCACGTTCGATTTCCATAAATATCCGTCCGGCTGTTCCAACCGAACCATAGAGTACTGAGCTTTCAGCAGCCTCCAGATCAGAAAAGAAATGGGCCGCCCAGGGACCGATATGCTTGTTCCAGAACGCCCGCTGTTCGTCCAAAGTTGCCACTGTGCCAAATCGCCCGACAATCATACCGGCCATCATTTCCATTAAAGAGGCGATATTGTCTTCGGGTTCAAAAACGTTCTTTGCTCTTGTTATCCCGCGCGCTGCCATGTCGTTGCGCAGTTGCGCCAACGGCTTTTCATTCAAGAACCCAGTCAGATAAAAGCTGGCGTAGGGCAGCAACTCTCCACGTCCCAGCCCTATGAACAAGGCATTAAATTCCCGCTCGGCGGCTGCAGGTTTGGTAATCTTGGCCACCCTCGCCATTGCTTGAATCGCCTGACCCAAATCCGTGTCATCACCGCTCAGCCCGGCCATTTGGTCCAGCAGTAATTGATCGGGGGGGCCAGCCATAAGAAGACCCAGAAAGTTATAAAAATCCGCGCGTAGCCGATCCTCTGCCGAGATATCCACTGTTTGCGCGTTGTTGGCGGTCATTCAGTCATCCTTCAAATTCAAATATCATGCGGCGCGGGGAGGGGGGTAGGTCCGCGTCACTTTCTGTTTCGCCAAGTTCGACCATCTGCACGGGAGGTTGGAGCGGTTCGTCAATTGGCTCGCTGGGTGGGGGCTGGTCGCTAAGCTCTTCGACAGGTTCGTCTGTTTCTTCCTCTTCGGACACTGCAAGTGCCTCGATGTGAGCCAGCATTCCCTTGCCGACCTGATATGCGGTCTGGAGGTTTTCAATCACGCATGCTGCGTCGGTGTAATCCTCACCGTACTCCACCAATCCGTCCACATTGGCCAATACAGGGTTAAGTCTCCATAACCTTCGAAGCGCGCGTTGTCTCAGTCGATCCGGAACGGCTTTGGACATGAAGCCTGAGACGTCGTCACCTGGTTCCAACGCATCGGGATCCGGCAAATTGAATTCAGCCAGAATTTCCTGGTCAGTCTTTTCTTCCAGTTCGGAATGGCGCGCAGCAAGTTCCTGCGCTTCGACCGCTGCAGTCTCTGCCTCTGCTTCGGCCTGAACAGCAGCTTTCCGGCGGGACCAGAAATCACGGTTCTCGCTCATTGCAGTAGCCTCCGAGGAGCGCGATAAACGTCCGAGTCTTGACGGATACGTCCGTCGCCCCGTCCATCCTCTACCAAGTCGGTGCGTTTTTTGTCGCGGCGACGCTTCACAAAGATCTCGTCCTTGTGATGTTGCAGCGCGAAGTCGCGAACCCAAGCGATCAATCCTTCGCTCATGGGAATTTTTTCGACAATTTCTTCGCCGGTGTCGGCATAGTCCTGACCCTCAAACGGAGAAGCTGTAACTAGAACGACATTCAAGGGATGATCTCCAACAAGCTCATCTCGCAGAACCAAGTATAAAGATGGCTGTCCGTCTGACAGGTTCACCATGTACGCTTCTGTTTCATCTACCCATAGGGTCAAGGGAAGGGTCGCTGCGTGGTATTCAACGGCTTCACCTTCGCGTCGCAGCTCCTGCCAATTGGCCGGACCAGCGCCGGGCAAAGCAGCGACTGCGCGCCAATTCCAGCGAGCCCATCGGGTCACACCTGGCGTTTTTCGAACAATAATGCCAACGGGCATTTCAATCTGGCTTGCGGCCCCAGCCACTTAGTCCTCCCCAGAAGGCTCTCCCCTGCCTTCCCATTGATGTACTATGGTACATAAATTGGCCTTGTGCCAAGTCCACAGTGAGTATTGAGTGTCGTTTTTTCAAAGAAAGCATTCGATATTAAACTCGGAAAGCAAACAGGAGAAAGAGAGTGTGAAAAATAATGCACAATTCCACTGTGTTCGACGGTGTTTGCGTTGCCACTCGCTTGATTAAGTCTAATGTGCTGAGCAAGAGATTGCAGCCCGGGGGGAGATTATGGCCGGCAAGCTGATGTTGTGCGATTGCGCTGGTTCGCAAAAAATGGATAGGGAACAGATTTCCCGGTCATGCGAATTGGTGTGCTCTCGGGTTCACACGGCGTTGTGCACACACGAATTGGAAGCAGCTGCCGAAGCGATGGAGCAAGGCGATCAATTGGTAATCGCCTGCGGACAGGAAACTGCGGTTTTTGTCGATCTGGCCGCCGAACTCGGTGAGGAACGTCCTGGATTTGTGGACTTGCGTGATCGTGCAGGTTGGTCAGCTGAGGGTCAGGATGCTACGCCCAAGATGGCAGCGTTGGCCGCCGAGGCGACTTTGCCGATCCCAGTTACGCCGGGCGTTGACGTCGTAAGCGAGGGCACTTGTTGTATAATTGGCCCCGGCTCAGTCGCTTTCGGTTTGGCGGAACGATTGTCACAAACCTTGGCTGTGACGGTTTTGGTGACGGACCGTTCCGAACTCATGGACCGGTCATATGACGTTGTCCGAGCAAATTTGCGCAGTGTGTCGGGCGCATTAGGTGGCTTTGTCTTGCGTCTTGATCAAGTTGAACAACTGGAACCCGGAGGACGAAGAGCGTTCGGCTGGACTGAACCTCGCGACGGAGCAACTTCTCGCTGCGATATATTAATAGATGTTGCGGGCGATACACCTTTCGTGACAGCCCCTGAAAAGCGCGAAGGGTATTTGCGGGCCGATCCGCGAGATGCTGTGGCCGTTGCAAACTTGGCTTTTGATGCTGCTCAGCTCGTCGGTACATTTGAAAAACCTTTATATGTTCGAGTGGACGAGTCGTTGTGCGCCCATTCGCGGGCGGAACAGATTGGATGCACAAACTGTCTTGATGCTTGCCCTACCGGGGCGATTACTCCGGCCGGTGATCACATAACGATAGATCCTATGGTTTGCGCCGGGTGTGGAGCTTGTGCGGCGCTTTGCCCGTCCACTGCCATTACGTACGAAGACCCGCCTGTTTCCGCATTACTGTCTCGGATGCATATTCTTGCGCGCACCTATCGCAGCGCAGGCGGGTCTAACCCAAGACTTTTGGTGCATGATTCCCATGGGGCACACATGATCAGGCTTGCTGCTCGCTTTGGCCAAGGCCTGCCAGGTAACGTGATCCCATTGGAGTTGAATACTATCTCTGGTTTTGGTCATGCTGAAATGCTGGCAGGTCTGGCCCACGGATTTGCCCGAGTTGACGTGTTATTGGCGCCGAGAACTGAAAGAGATGCTCTGGACCGCGAATTAGTTTTGGCTGAGGCGATTGCAGGGAAAACAGCGTTTGGGCTAATTGACGAGACTGACCCAGATGCTTTTTCCGACCTACTTTACACACAGGCCGTGCCTAAACCGTTGTCGAACCCGGTTCTGCCCCTCGGAAACCGGCGTCAAATTACCCGACTAGCGGCCCAAGCACTGAACCCTGAATCCACCGCGCCGCTTCCTTTGCCTGAAAACTCACCCTACGGTGCAGTTTCAGTGAATTTGGACAGCTGTACGCTTTGCTTAAGTTGCGTGTCTCTTTGTCCCTCAGGTGCGTTGATGGACAACCCGGACAAGCCGCAGCTGAATTTCCAGCAAGACGCCTGTCTGCAATGCGGAATGTGCAGCACGATTTGTCCTGAGGATGCCATCACTCTGGTGCCCCAACTCGACCTCTCAGACGCTGCCTTGTCCCAGCAAGTGCTGAACGAAGAAGAGCCATTCGCCTGCGTAGAGTGCGGAGCGGCCTTTGGCGTGAAATCTGCTATTGAGAGGATTATGGAAAAACTTTCAGGCAGTCACCCGATGTTCGCCACTTCGGAACAGGCTCGTTTGATCCAGATGTGTGACGATTGTCGAGTGAATGCGCAGTTTCACAGCCAGGACAATCCTTTTCAGGCTGCGCCAAAGCCGCGCGTAGTGACGACCGAGGACTACTTTTCAAAACGAAAGGATCACTGAAGTTCCAGCGGGGCGCCCAAATCTGCAGCTTGCATAACTGAGACAAAAGCCAAGATTGCTTCGAGATCTTCAATTGTCATTTCGACTGGATGGATAGGGGGTGGACGATCTATTGCGAAAGGCGGGGTAATGTCTTTGACCTGCGTAAACGAGGGATGCGGGTTAAGAGCAAAAAACGCTTCAAAACGTTCGGACCAATCTGGTAAGGAGCGAAGTACCGCAAAGGATGGTGTCGAACCAAGGCCGTTCATTCGGTTTTGAGGGCCGATAATGTGACAGCGGCCGCACAAACTAAGCGAGAGCTTTTGACCAAGGGCGGCATCTCCGTCTATCACCTGCTCGGCTTGTTTAATCTCAACTTTAATGTCTGCGTTAAACGGATCACCTTGTGCTGGCGCAAAGCTCTCGATTGTACGTTTCCCGATATCCGACAAAATCCATTCGCGAAATCGCGAATGCTTGGCATCATCTTCGATCTGCAGGTGGTAGACAATGCCGTCTCGTTGGAACACCGGGTCGCCCGAGGGGGCTGTGGAAATAGACATTCTGCCATTTTCGTCAGCTACTACCTTGATCCCGGTCTTGAGAGAAAAGCGTGGAAGAATATGTTGCAAAAGACCCGAGTCTGAAATCTCATCCGGAGCGGCAAGGCCAATCGCCTCTTGTGACCAAGAGGGGGTAGCAGAGAGCGTCAAGCTCAGGCACAACAAGACAAAGCGCATGGCTCAGCCTAACGGCCCGGGACCGATTGCGTCAAATGAACAAACTTAGGACGGAGACACGTGCAATGAGCGGCGACCAGAAACTGGCGAAACGCAGCGCCCATCAGACAGGGCAAAATATAGGTAATGACGCATGAGTGTTCGTGACGCAGTTCTTGCAAACCTGAAAAAGATCACGGACCCAGTTTCTGGTCAGGACATTGTCAGCGCCGGAGTTGTGCGTGCCTTGAATGTCGAAGGTGATACAGTGCGCTTTGTGCTTGAGATCGATCCGAAACAGGCCGAACGTATGGAGCCTGTGCGCGCTGCGGCAGAAAAGGCGGCTCAGTTGGTTGAAGGCGTGACAAAGGTTTCGGCTATGCTGACGGCACATTCTGATAAGGCTCCACCGGATCTCAAGCCCAAGCCCAAGCCCTCGCAAACTGGACCGCAAGCCGTACCTGGTGTGGACCGGATTATCGCCATAGCCTCGGGAAAGGGCGGCGTTGGTAAGTCCACGGTTTCTGCTAACCTCGCATGTGCACTTGCGGCCGAAGGTCGACGGGTCGGCTTGCTGGATGCAGATGTTTATGGTCCGTCGCAGCCCAGAATGCTTGGAGTTTCCGGAAGGCCGGCAAGTCCTGATGGCAAAACGATCCTGCCACTTCGAAATCATGGGGTTACAATGATGTCGATGGGTCTGATGACCAACGAAGGGCAGGCAGTCGTTTGGCGGGGTCCGATGCTGATGGGGGCACTGCAACAGATGATGGGTCAGGTGCAATGGGGCGCATTGGACGTTTTGATCGTTGACTTGCCACCGGGAACGGGCGACGTGCAACTGACACTGAGCCAGAAGTTTAAAGTGGACGGAGCGATCGTTGTGTCAACTCCGCAAGATGTGGCACTGATTGATGCTCGAAAGGGTATCGACATGTTCCAGCAGCTAAAGACACCAATACTTGGAATGATCGAAAACATGTCCACGCATATTTGTTCGAACTGTGGACACGAGGAACACGTGTTTGGTCATGGTGGCGTTGCGTCCGAGGCTGTGTCGCTGGGCGTTCCTTTGCTTGGTGAGATTCCTTTACATTTAGATATTCGCGTTGCAGCAGACGGTGGCGCACCGATCGTGGTCAGCAAACCAGATAGTCCGCAGGCAGAATCTTTCCGTAAAATTGCCCGTGAATTGATTGCTAAAGGTAACGCATGAGCCAGCCGGTTTTTCCGCCATTATTGACCGGCCATTCAGTGTCGGGTGGGGAAAACCCGTTTGAGCGTGCTCAGGCCATGTCAGCGCTCGGCTGCGATGCGGGAACGGTTGTTTACAACATTCAGGCGAACAGGCTGCGTGTGGCAATCGTTTTCGCGCCCGAAGTCCCGCTGCAAGATGCCATGGCCATGCTGCCGTTGTGTGCAGTAGGGTTTCAGAACGCCTTGGGCGCTTTGGCCCCGCCCGAAGTTGCCGTACATCTGGGCTGGGATGGACCGATTTTCGTGAATGGCGCAAAATGTGGCACGTTTCATGCCGCGGCCTCGTCTTCGGACCCGGATACCATACCTGATTGGATCGTGATAGGTTGGGAACTGGCGTTGTTGCAGACCAGTGGTGATCCAGGCGAAACGCCTGATATTACCGCGCTCTATGATGAGGGTTGTGCCGATGTATCGCCTGAGCAGCTGGTTGAAAGTTGGTCCCGTCATATGCTGACGTGGCTCAATCGTTGGCAGGAAGAAGGTAACGCTTCATTGCACAGCGAGTGGATGGGGTTGATACGTGATGTCGGAGAACCAATTGGAGAACAGGGCGTGTTCCTTGGTACGGACGAGAGGTTCGGGATGCTAATTCGGAAAGGCTCCGATACGCAACTGCGCCCTCTGACTCAATTGTTGGAGAACGCATGATGAAGTTGGCGCGCGCTATTCACTTTGATGAAAGTGACATGAACGTTTTTCATTCGCCGGCGCGTACCGGAGAATGGTGTATTTCTGGCGGCTTCGAGTTTTCGAACTGGGGCGAGGGCGATTTAGAGGGCAAGGCACGACAGGCTTTTGCAAATGGTTGGCTGGGTTTGGAGACATTTGGCCGAGTTACTTTTGTGGCCGTGACACAAATCGAACCTGCTGAATTGGAACAGATGAAACAAAATTTGGCTGATCACTTTGTACGACTTTACGGCGCCCCTTCGATTGAGACGGCTATGGAGGTTGCTCAGGCCGAGATAGATCATATGACAGAAATGTGCGAGGACCACGCGCCAAACACATTGCTTACAGTCGCGCGAGAACTTACGGGTGCAGGTGTTCATGAGGCTTTTCGAGTGATCACGCCGCAAGAAACCCAACTTGAAGCTTTGGCTGTACACGGTTCTTTAGACGATTGATCAGATCAGATCAGCGAATCCACCAAATTGCCCGCGCTTGAAAATCAGTCCTTGTCCCGGGCGGTGCATAACTGTTTCAACGTGTCCGACCAGAATAAGGTGATCGCCTGCATCGTGTATGTCGGACAACCGGCAATCAAATCGGGCGAGGCAGTCGGATAATCGAGGGCGGCCAGCTTCGTCACAATGCCATTTCGTATGGGAAAAATCGAAACCATTTCGGGCAAATTGCAATGCTTGATCGTGCTGTTCTTGTGCCATCACGTGAATTGCATAGTGCTGACAATTGCTGAATGCGTCGTAGCGATTGGAGTCTTTGGCAAGGCACCACAATACCAGCGGCGGATCCAGTGATACCGAAGCAAAGGAATTGACCGTGATTGCAACCGGCCCGCCAGCTGTGTTGGTTGTAACCACCGTGACACCTGTCCCAAAACATCCCAGCGCTTCGCGGAAGTTCAGGCTTTGGTCTGGACCGGGAGTGAATGTCGTTTCGGTCATCGCACACTCGTTTAAAGGTATGTCTGGGGTGCCATGCGCTGCAGAGATTGTCTATGGCAAGCTGCATCCGATCCAAATTTTGCGGTCAATTCAGGTCTTCCAGCAACCGCCCGTGTTTGCGTGTTTCTGCGACAACTTTCCCGAATGTCACCATGCCGCGCGCACTTAGCATGGGCAGCATTTTTACCAAAACTTGGGCTGTAGCCACTGCGTCGCCTAATGCAGTATGGCGTAAATCGTTTGGAATTGTGATCTCAAGTCGCTCGCACACGGCATCCAGTGTATGCGTTTCACTCGCGCCGAAAAGAACCGCTGAAAGTAACACCGTGTCTAACACTGGGTGATCCCATTTGACGCCGATACGAGCCGCGTGGCGTCGCAGAAATGCCATATCGAATGGTGCGTTGTGGGCAACAATGACGGCGTCACGTGCGAATTGGTGAAAGGTGCGACCTACATCAACAATGTCCGGCGCTCCTGCGACCATGGCATCGTTTACCTTGTGTACACGGGTTGAAGCAGCCGGAATTGGGATGCCCGGATCGACCAGGGAATCCAGTTTTTCTCCTGCTACGATTTTTCCTTTAACCACGCGAACTGCGCCGATTTGTACAATTTCGTCTTTATGAGGAAGAAGCCCGGTCGTTTCGGTATCGAATACAACAAAACACAAGTCGGTCAGGCGACGGTTCTCAAACTCTTCGTCTATCGACGTGTCGAGAAGATCGAAGTCATAGATAAGTGGCCGGGCTTCGTCTGGTCGAATGCGCAGGGTGCTATCATCAAAAATCAGCATATATCCCGGCGCGTCTCCTAACGGCTTCATGCGCGCAAAATAAGCTTGGGTGCCGTCCACACTGGTAAGACTGCATTCGACTTCCATGCCGGTCTTGCTCATCTCAGAGTAGGCATCGGTTAGACCTGTACTTTCGAGATAATCAAAAAGGGACGCGTTCAGTCGCGGGTGGGCGATCTGCGCCAGAACCTCTGCTGCCTGTGCATCATACAAAACAATCTGGTGCTTTGGTCCCGCCAACAGCATTGCCACGGGTATCTCGCTCAATAACGCGGTCAGGCGTTTTTTCTCGGCAGCGAGGTGCGCCGTTTCTGCTGCAACCGCCTCGGCTGTGTTTATTGCGGTGTCTGAAAATTGTTCGGCCAGCCCTGCGGCGGCCGGACCCAAATCACCCAAATAACGGGTGGCCCTTACATCCATCTCGGTGTTTACGCCAGCGTGAGCACGGGCTCGCAGTTGTGCAGACAATCGTTCGATCGGTTTGGCGACATTGTCGTCGAACAAAAGCCAGACTCCGACGATCAAAGCCAGAAAACCAAAAGCGATTAGGATTTCCGCAAATATGTAGGCATCAATCAATTCGGGATCGTCAACTCGTTGATAGCTTATCCATAGTGCTAGTGAGCTTACGACCAACCCTCCGACGGCCAGCAGACAAAAGAACAGAAAAATTCTTAAACGGAGGCTAAGACGGTTCAGCATATTCAAACTCCGCAGGTCGCCTCGATCAACGGGTCATTATCACTGGTTTTGATCCAAGCGGCATTCAGTAAACGCCCGTCACTTGCGAACTCAGCTCCATCGACCAGGTTGGCACGGCTGTTTTGCGCGCAATCGACTGCAACGGGAATCTTCGAAACAGGCGCCCACCGTCCGAAGAAATAGAGATCGACAAGCCGCTGTTCAGGAACGTTTTCATTGGTCTTTACAGAATCTTTATCGATTGCCGCAAAACGGTCTACAAATGGCGCAACATAAGTCCATGGGCGATAAAATGCTTTGCTCTCAACTTCCTGCACGACAGCCAGACTGCCGGGCAACGATTCGAGGGTGCGGTCATACCAAGAGTACTCGCTGGTGATCGTCATTCCGATCATTCCCGCTCCGGCAGCGACAGGAGCTGCCCACCGAGGCAATCGTCCGCCTGTGAACTTGTTCAGAACCATCACCACGCCCGCAAACGCAAAGCCTGCAAAAATTGTGCCAATCAGTTCCAAAAACATCCTATTTCTCCATTCTCCGGGTCTGCGCGACCCAAATGCATTGGCTGATCCTTGAACGGCTCAGCCCAGCATCCCTTTTCCGTGCCCGACAGCGGATTGCATGGTTTTTATCACAACAAATGCGTCTCGAAGATGACTTCGCTCAAAGTCCGACAGATCCGATGGGGGCAGGTAATTGTTTGGCGCCTCACCTGATTTTACCAGTCTGACTTGATGTTCCAGTCTGGTTTGAGCAATCAAATCATAGGCGTCCAGTAGATCCCGCGCACCCGAATGACTAAGCACTCCAGCAGTTTCAGCAGCCTTCAGCCGTGCACGGGTATTGGTTTCTTTCAATTGACCTTGCAGGCAATATACGCGTGCAAGATCGACCACGGGAACGACACCATTGTGCTTTAAATCCAAAGTGTTTCTGTGTTCGCCTGACCGAACGGTGGCAAAGCCACGTAAAAGACCCAAAGGTGGAGTATGTTTTAGCGAGTTCGAGATCAGATGGGCCACAAATATCGAATTACTGTTTGCCGCCTCAAGCGTTTCAGCCTGAAGATTTGCAAACAGCTCGAAGGCTCCTCCAATAGGACGTAGGTCGAACATGACCGAGGCCAGCATTTGCGCCTCTGGGTTCGGTGTCTTGATCCAGCCTCTGAAATACTCCCTCCACACTCCAAGAGGCTGACACCAGCGTGGATTTGTTGCCATCATGTCTCCCGGGCAAAAGAAGTAACCGCAAGTGTCCAGCCCATCGGAGACTGATTTTGCGAGCGCTGTGAAATAAGGAAAGTCGGATTCATTTGCGGCATCATCCAATATTAGGCAATTGTCTTGATCAGAAACGCCGGTCTGCTCCTGCCGCCCTTGCGAGCCACAAGCCAGCCACAAGTACGGCACGGGTGGTGGGCCCAATGCAACTTCGGCCAATGCCAGCAAGCGGCGAGTCGTGGTATCAGCAATGTCTGTAATCAGGCGCGTTACGACTTCGTGCCTGTTTCCACCGGCCACCAATTGAACCAACAATTGAGGTATTTCTTCAGTGACCTTCGCCATTTCTTCGGCTGTATCGGCGCGCGCGATGCGCCGAACCAACTCGGCTGAATTGACGGCCTGATAATGCGTTAAATCGGTTTGTGTCACAATGCCAACAAGTTGGCCAGCTTGAGAAATCGGGATGTGGCCGATCCCGCGTTCCATCATCACGTGCAGGACATCAGAGCCAATATCAGATGGGGACAAAGTGACAGGGTCGGGTGTCATTATCGAGGATACTGGAGTGTTTTGATCCATTGCGTCGACTACGAACTTTTCAGCGATATCACGTAGTGTCACGATGCCTTGTAAGTCACCGCTATCAGTCACGCACATTGAAGAGATATGTTTGTCCCTCATAATCTTTGCGGCCTGTTGCACGGGCGTATCTGGTGGGCACGTGGCCGGATCGCGTGCCATCAACACATCGATGGAACTGGTCGCCAGACTTTGTGGGCCGCTACGCTGACTGCGCGATCGATTGAAAAACTTTGCAACCACATCATGATTGGCAATCAACTCGCTCACCAAGTTAGATGGCAAAACGATTAATACTGACGGCGAATGTGCCCGGGCGTTGGTCGCTGCCTTGCCGTTTTTGATAAGTCCACGCTCTCCGAACGAATTCCGCAAACCGAGACGCGATACCACCGAACCGTTTTCGTCCGTGATTTCAATCAGTCCTTCGTAAATTAGAAACAAGCCGGGCAGGGTGTGGCCCAACTCGTAAACCGAGAAATCCTCGTCTGTTTCCCAAACTTCAATTTGCTTCGCTACATCCTCTATTGCGCTGTCAGGCAGGGCATCATAGGGGTGAACGGACTTTAGAAATCGGGTGATCTCGTCTTGGGACAGGGGCATCAGATTTCTCCGTGTGTCAGAAACAAAAGTCCCGCCCGGGTGGGTGCCGGGCGGGAGCAGTCAGTCGATGGACGCGGCAGGACAAGGATACCTCGCTGCCGCGTCACGCTCAATGATCCTGAGCAGCGCCTGCTCCACGGGGAATGCGAACGCTTTCGACAAGATCCTTGATCTCTTGCGGAGTCTCTTTGGTCATACCAGCCACAACATACGCGACCCCAAAGTTCACCATGGCACCAATTGCACCGAACGAGGTCGATTTGATTGGACCAAGCAGTGGGTCGGCGTCGGTGAACGAGTTGGTGCCCGGAATGAACAGCCATCCTTTGTGCAGGAAGATGTAGACCAAGGTCACGACCAGACCCGCCAGCATACCGCATACCGCGCCTGTGTTGTTAATGCGGGTCGAGAAGATTCCCATCATAAGTGCCGGGAATATCGAGGCTGCCGCCAGACCGAAAGCCAACGCAACCGTCTGCGCCGCAAACCCGGGTGGGTTCAGACCCAGATATGTTGCGACAAGGATAGCCACAGCCATTGCGATCCGCGCTGACAAAAGCTCGCCTTTTTCTGAGATCTGCGGATTGATAGCACCTTTGATCAGGTCATGAGACACGGCAGACGAAATCGCGAGCAACAGTCCAGCCGCGGTTGACAACGCGGCAGCCAGACCACCAGCAGCAACAAGACCAATCACCCAACCGGGCAGGTTGGCGATTTCGGGGTTGGCCAGAACCAGGATGTCGCGGTTGAACTTTGTAAGCTCATTGCCGACCCAGCCTTTTTCCTCTGCAAGAGCCTGCATGTCGGCGTTCTTGTCATTGTAGTACTGGATCTTGCCGTCGCCATTTTTGTCTTCCCAATCCAGCAAGCCGGTTTTCTGCCATGTGGCCATCCAGTCATAGCGAGGATCATTGTCAATCTCTTCTACTGAAACAGCGCCGCCATCGATCCCACCGTTGGGCCACATCATATCGGTGATGTTTAGCCGCGCCATTGCGCCGACCGCGGGGGCGGTCAGGTACAGCAAAGCGATGAAAACCAGCGTCCATCCAGCCGACCAGCGCGCGTCCGACACGCGAGGTACGGTAAAGAAGCGCATGATAACGTGCGGCAGACCAGCCGTACCGATCATCAGCGAAAGTGTGAACAGCACCATGTTCAAAGTGTTCGAGTGGTGGGCAGTGTAGTCCGCAAAGCCCAACTCGGTCACAATCGCATCCAGTTTGGTCAGCAGGGGCTCTCCACTGGCGGTGTCACCGAACAGACCCAGCGCTGGGATTGGCGTGCCGGTCAGCTGCAAAGAGATAAAGATTGCCGGGATTGTGTAGGCGGTGATCAGCACGCAGTACTGAGCAACCTGGGTGTAGGTCACACCCTTCATCCCGCCAAACACCGCGTATGCAAACACGACACAGGCACCGATCAGCAGACCGGATGTGTTCGAAACCTCAAGGAAGCGGCCAAAGGCCACGCCAACGCCGGTCATTTGACCGATCACGTAGGTCACCGATGCAACGATCAGACAGATCACGGCAACGACGCGTGCGGTCTGGCTGTAGAAACGGTCGCCGATAAATTCCGAGACGGTGTATTTGCCGAACTTACGCAGGTAAGGCGCAAGAAGCAGAGCCAGCAGCACGTAGCCACCGGTCCACCCCATCAGGAAGGTCGAGTTGTCGTAGCCAGTAAAGGCGATAAGGCCCGCCATCGAAATGAAAGAGGCCGCAGACATCCAGTCTGCCGCTGTCGCCATACCGTTGGTGACCGGGTGAACACCGCGGCCGGCGGCGTAGAATTCCGATGTGGAGCCCGCGCGGGCCCAGATCGCGATGCCGATGTACAGCGCAAAAGACGCACCGACAAACAGCAGGTTGATGGTAAACTGATCCATTGTCCCGACGCTCCCTTATTCTTCTTCAACGCCATGTTCGGCGTCGAGTTTGTTCATGCGCCAGGCGTAGTTGAAGATCAGCACCAGAAAGACCAGGATCGAACCCTGTTGGGCGAACCAAAAGCCCAGATCGGTGCCGCCCACGGCAATGCCGGACAGCAACGGACGCAGCAGTATGCCGAATCCAAACGAAACCAGCGCCCATATTGCGAGGCTGATGTAAATGAGACGCAGATTTGCCTGCCAATAGCCCTTGTCAGCTTCGGCACTCTGCGCGGAGTTTGTTGATTGATCCGCCATTGCGGGTTCCTCCTTCGCTTCCTCCTTGGGCGGCCCGCGTCTCAAACTCTTACGCGCGAGGCCGCATTTCGTTGTGCCGGTTGCTGACCGGCATCAGGCATAACTTCTCCGATCCGCCGAGGCGGTTCCGTTGAAGTATTCGTTTAGGAATTCGGCCCTCATTCAGGGCGGGCGTTATTCCCTCAGTTCATCGCGTCGCTCACTATCCTTTTGAGATTGCCAGCGATTTCTTCGATATTTCCCCTGGCGTTCAGGCCTTTCAGAACGCCATGATCTTGGTAATAACTGATCAACGGCGCCGTCTGCTCGTGATACGCTGCAAGACGTGACGCGACGGTCTCTGCATTGTCATCGGCACGGCGCGTGAATTCTGCGTGGCCGCATTTGTCGCATTTGCCTTCGGCCACCGGTACTTTGAACGTATCGTGGTAGCCTTCTCCGCACATACTGCAGGTGTAGCGACCCGAGATACGCGTAACCATTTCGGCATCATCGACTTCTAGACTGATAGCTGCACTAATTTTCTGTCCGGTTTCCGACAGCAACTGATCCAGTGCTTGGGCTTGAACCGTGGTGCGAGGGAAACCGTCTAGAATGACGCCCTTGGCGCAATCCGGTTCCGCCAGGCGGTCGCGCAGAATTGCGATGACAATCTCGTCGCCTACAAGCTCGCCAGCCTCCATCACGGCCTTCGCTGCTTTTCCAGCCTCTGTTCCCGCAGCAACAGCCGCTCGCAGCAGGTCACCGGTGCTGAGTTGCACCAGCCCGAATTCGTCTTCGAGCATTCGCGCCTGTGTTCCCTTCCCGGCACCCGGAGGGCCGAGAAGGATCAGAACGGCCGGTGTTATGGTCGCAGCAGCTTCCATCGCGCCCTCACTTGCTTGCTCGGTTTTCGATAAGGTCCTCGACAACCGACGGATCAGCGAGGGTCGACGTATCGCCAAGCGAGCCAAAGTCGTTTTCGGCAATCTTCCGCAGAATGCGGCGCATGATCTTACCTGAACGGGTCTTGGGAAGGCCCGGGGCCCATTGAATAACGTCTGGGCTGGCAATCGGTCCAATCTCGGTTCGCACCCAAGTGCGAAGTTCTTTCAGAAGCTCATCACTTGGCTCTCGATCATTCATCAAAGTGACATAGCAATAGATACCCTGTCCTTTGATTTCATGGGGGTAACCAACAACGGCAGCCTCGGCAACGGCGGCATGTGCAACCAGCGCGCTTTCTACCTCGGCCGTGCCCATGCGGTGGCCTGAGACGTTGATTACGTCGTCAACGCGGCCAGTGATCCAGTAATCACCGTCTTCGTCCCGACGGCACCCATCTCCTGTAAAGTAGTAACCTTTGTAGTCCGAGAAGTAGGTTTTTTCGAACCGCTCATGATCACCCCAGACGGTGCGCATTTGTCCGGGCCAGCTATCTTTAATGCACAACACTCCTTCGACGCCATTTCCGCTGATCTCGACGCCGGATTGCGGGTCCAGAACGACGGGCACGATGCCAAAAAATGGTTTCATGGCCGAGCCGGGCTTCATCGCGTGTGCACCGGGCAGGGGGGTCATCAGGTGACCGCCGGTTTCGGTCTGCCACCAGGTATCTACGATCGGGCAGTTCCCTTTACCAACGACCTCATTGTACCAATTCCAGGCTTCAGGGTTGATAGGTTCACCGACGGTGCCCAAAACCTTGAGGTCGCTCAGGTCGCACTTTTCGACAAATTCGTTCCCTTGTCCCATCAGGGCTCGAATTGCGGTTGGAGCCGTATAGAATTGATTTACCTTGTGTTTTTCACAAACTTGCCAGAACCGTGACGCGTCGGGAAAAGTCGGGACCCCTTCGAACATCAGCGTCGTTGCGCCGTTGGCCAGTGGGCCATAGACGATATAACTGTGTCCAGTAACCCAACCTACGTCTGCCGTGCACCAGTAGACATCACCTTCCTGGTAATCAAATGTGATTTCGTGTGTAAGGGATGCGTAAACCAAGTATCCGCCTGTGGTGTGCACAACACCCTTTGGCTGACCAGTTGAACCGGACGTATATAGAATGAACAACGGATCTTCGGCGTTCATTTCAGCCGGAGCGCTATAGTCGTCAGCCTCCAGAGCCATTTCGTTATAGTCGTAGTCCCGGCCATCGATCCAAGTCGTCTGCCCGCCTGTCCGTTTGACCACAAGGCATTTCACACTGTCCTTGCAGTGCAGCAATGCAGCGTCCGCATTCGATTTTAAAGGAGTCTTGCGCCCCCCGCGAGGAGCTTCGTCCGCAGTTATGACAACTTTTGCGTCGCAACCGTTGACCCGAGCAGCCAGTGCATCGGGTGAAAAACCGGCAAAAACGATCGAATGTATTGCGCCAATTCGGGCACAAGCCAGCATTGCATAAGCTGCTTCTGGTATCATGGGAAGATAGATTACAACACGCTCGCCTTTGCGAACACCAAGCGATTCCAAGATGTTAGCCATCCTGCAGGTGCGGCGGTGCAACTCAGCGTAGGTTATGTGCTGGGCTGCGTCATTGGGATCGTCTGGCTCCCAAATTATCGCTGTCTGATCACCGCGGGTTTCCAAGTGGCGGTCCAGGCAATTGGCCGAAACGTTCAATGTGCCGTCGGCATACCAGTTGATCTTTACCGACCCGAAGTCATAGTTGACGTCTTTGACTTGAGTATATGGCTTGATCCAATCGATCCGTTTGCCGTGTTCTCCCCAAAAAGTCGCGGGGTCACTCACGGATGCAGCGTACATATTTGCATACTGTTCGGCATTGACATGCGCGCGCGCAATAGTTTCTGCGGATGGCGGATAGGTCTTGGCA
The DNA here is from genome assembly GCF_059612885.1 of Ruegeria sp. YKSD179. Lineage (NCBI taxonomy): Bacteria > Pseudomonadati > Pseudomonadota > Alphaproteobacteria > Rhodobacterales > Roseobacteraceae > Ruegeria > Ruegeria sp. YKSD179. The sequence goes on from NZ_JBXWRL010000005.1 coordinate 96,437, forward strand.
TCTGCCTGGGCAGCGGTGTTCATTTCTGAGGCTCCTCCCTCTGATTTGGAATATATCGGTTCGATTTTGCCCCCCGATCAGGCAATGTCGAGCCGTTTCTCCCCTACTCGAATAATACGGGATTGTGAAAATAAATAAATAAATTGCGGTAATCCTTGGATTAGTTTGTAAACAAGTTTTTTGATTTAAGTCAATTTTGTAAAAAAATCATAGAAATATTTGAAAAAACGATAAAAAACAACGAGGTAGATGTCATGAATTTTGCGCTCTGTTGACTCGACCGTCCAATCTTGACTGACTCTTGATCGGTGATGAGGTCGAATACACGCTGAAACGAGCGGGGGTTGGCAGATTCCAGACTAAGCGCTAGCTTCGAATATAAGCGTCCCGAAGAAGGGGCGCACATAAGGGAGAGACCAATATGAACAGGATGTTTAGCGGTGTTGCCGTGGGCGTCATAGTAACGGCGTTCGTTACAGAGGCCGCAGCCACCGAATGGAACGCTTCGGTATGGGGCAAGCGGCGTGCTTTTACTGAGCATGTGGAGAGATTAGCTGAACTGGTTAACGAGAAAACCAACGGGGATTTCACCATCAACGTAAGCTATGGTGGGCTTTCAAAACCGCGTGAAAATCTGGATGGCATCGAAATTGGTGCATTTGAAATGGCGCAGTTCTGCGCAGGCTACCACCGAGACAAGAACCGCGCGATTACTGTTTTGGAGTTGCCATTTCTGGGCGTGAATAATCTGGACGAAGAAGTGGCGGTCAGCCATGCGGTTTATGACCACCCAGCAGTCAAAGACGAGATGGCCCAGTGGAATGCCCGCATTATTATGACCTCGCCAATGCCACAGTACAACCTCGTTGGTACCGGCGACCCAAGGGATCAACTTGCCGAGTTTGACGGCATGCGCGTCCGCGCGACAGGAGGGCTCGGGAAAGCTTTCGAAGCCGTTGGCGGCGTTCCGACCTCTGTACCTGCGACCGAGGCATTTAACGCTATGGAGTCTGGTGTAGTCGACACAGTTGCTTTTGCGCAGCACGCGCATTTGTCATTTGGCACGATCAACGAGGCTGATTGGTGGACCGCTAACTTAAACCCTGGCACAGTCAACTGTCCCGTCGTCGTCAATATCGATGCTTATGAAGCGTTGCCGGCTGAACATCGTGAAGCGCTTGATAGCTCTATAGATGAGGCAATTGATCATTACTTGGCTAATTACGCTGGCCTGCTTGAAAAATGGGACAGTGTTCTACAGGAGAAGGGCGTTACGAAAGTAACCATTGATGACGCTGTGATCGAAGAATTCCGCGCCAAGGCGGCCGATCCAATCCGCGAGCAATGGATTGCTGATATGTCGGCACAAGGACTACCGGCGCAAGACCTGTATGATCTTGTTCAAGCGACCTTGAAACAGCAACGCGGCGGTAACTGACCGTAAGGGCCGGGCGTTTTTTAACGCCCGGCCACTTGGACTTGAGGGATCACCTTATATGGCGGGACAGGCAACGGTGTTAGAAGACGGCAGCCTGATAAGCCGTCTGGATAAAAAATTATTGAAGCTTGAACGATTTCTGGCTCTGCTAAGTGGTATAGCTGTGTTTGGCCTTATGGCGCTGGCAGTTGTGTCGGTCAGTGGACGAAATGCGCTGAACGCGCCGCTGCCTGGCTATGTTGACTGGATCGAGCAGGCTATGCCGTTGATAGCATTCCTCGGCATTTCATTTGTGCAACGCGACGGCGGGCATATTCGTATGGATATCGTGATCTCACGATTGCACGGGCGTTCTCTGTGGCTGTTTGAGACTATCTCGGTTGTTCTGATCCTGCTTCTTATGCTTGCCCTCGTTTGGGGCAGCTGGTCGCATTTTGAACGGTCCTTTGATTTCAGTGCACCTTTTTGGAGCCGCGATAGCTCAATCGACATCGGCATTCCACTCTGGCCCGCCAAGCTTCTGGCTCCGATAGCTTTTTCAGTGCTTTGCCTGCGTCTGATCTTACAAATCTGGGGGTATGGAAAGGCGTTGGTTCTGGGTCTGGAGCATCCAGTTGCAGTGCCCTTGATTCAGGACACAGCAGCTCAGGCAGCTGCCGAAGCTGAACAGTTTGAAAGGCGCTCGTAACTCATGGACACGATAGATATCGGGCTTTGGGTCACGGGTGGTCTGTTGGTTCTGGTGGTCACGGGGATGCGTGTGGCTTTTGCTGCGGCTCTGGCGGGGCTTGTCGGACTAATCTGGATTTTTTGGGCAAAGTTCGGCTATGACCCAGAACGTTTTGGCAAGGCTCTGACCGTGGCTGTGAAAACGGCGGGGCAGGTACCACATTCCAAGGTCGCTTCTCACACGCTCAGTTTGATCCCGACGTTTATCCTTATCGGTTACCTCGCTTATTACGCCGGACTTACTCGCGCGTTGTTTGAGGCGGCGAAACGTTGGGTCGCCTGGGTCCCGGGCGGACTAGCCGTATCTACTGTATTTGCCACCGCAGGATTTGCGGCTGTTTCAGGGGCATCTGTCGCCACGTCCGCAGTATTTGCGCGTATAGCTATCCCCGAGATGTTATCTGTCGGCTACAACAAACGTTTCGCCGCAGGCGTTGTCGCCGCAGGTGGGACGCTGGCTTCGCTTATTCCACCCTCTGCGATACTTGTGATCTATGCCATTATTGTCGAGCAGGATGTGGGAAAATTGTTGCTCGCCGGCTTTATACCAGGTGCATTCTCGGCGGTAATCTACGGCTTGTTGATCGTGGGCATAGCTGTGATTTTCAAAACCGTGGGTCCTCCTGTGACCGGATTTACCTGGAAACAACGTCTTGCGGCGTTGCCCGGAGCACTGCCAATCGTCGCCGTGATCCTGATCATAATTTGTTTCGTATACAACCCGTTTGGCGAAGATGCGTGGGGCACTCCAACCGAAGGCGGAGCGATCGGTGCCTTCATCGTCTTCTGTTTCGCTTTGATCCACGGTATGCGGTGGCAAGAGTTCAAATCTGCCCTTCTTGAGACCGCAAAGTTAACGGCTATGATTTTCGCTATAATTTGGGGCGTGCTCATCTACGTCCGGTTTCTAGGCTTCGCTGATCTGCCGGGCGCATTCTCGGATTGGATCACGTCGTTAGAGATGTCGCCGATGCTGATCCTGATATGCATACTGTTGGCTTATGCAGTGTTGGGCATGTTCATGGATGCAATCGGGATGCTGCTGCTTACACTGCCCGTTGTTTACCCCGCAGTTATGGCCCTAAATGGAGGTGAAGCGGTAAGTGCCGCAGACAGCACTTTTGGCATGTCAGGACCGATGTGTGCGATCTGGTTTGGTATACTGGTTGTGAAAATGGCCGAGTTCTGCTTGATCACGCCGCCGATAGGTCTCAACTGTTTTGTTGTGGCTGGCGTTCGTCCCGACCTTAGCGTTCAGGACGTTTTTAAAGGCGTGACGCCTTTCTTTGTTGCAGATGCCGTTACAATAGCGTTGCTCGTCGCTTTCCCTGGCATCGTGCTCTATCTACCGTCGCTCGCAGGCTAGTTAGAGAAAGCACACGAAGTCAGGCGTCTATCAAAAAAGTCGCCAGATTGGATTGGACCAAATTCTTGGTCTGTAAGAGCCTCGCGCAGGAAGCACAGCGTTTGACGAGATAACAAAGTAGCGGTTTCTGCCAGATCAGACAGCTCGCATTACCATGCCAAACAAATCGCGAGGATCGTCGGGGTCGGCCAGCATGTCCAAATGTTCAAAGAACTCCGTTCCGTCTATAGCCTGTTTGACGTAGCGCAGGGCCGAGAAATCTTCGATCGCGAATCCGACGCTGTCGAATAGGGTAATTTGGCGGTCATCTGTGCGGCCTTTCGACTGTCCTGCCATGACTTGCCACATCTCGGTTACCGGATAGTCGTCATCCAATGCCTGAATCTCACCTTCGATGCGGGTCTGCTCTGGGTACTCTACAAATATGTCCGACCGTAAAAGAATGTCTTTGTGCAGTTCGGTCTTGCCAGGGCAGTCTCCACCGATAGCGTTGATATGAACCCCTGGGCCAACCATGTTGTCTGTTAGAATTGTGGCGTATTTCTTATCCGCTGTGCAGGTGGTGATGATCTGCGCACCTTCAATAGCATCCTCGGGTGTCTTGCAGGATATCACTGAGAGACCCTTGCCGCTTAAGTTTGCAGCACATTTCACGGTCGCATTCGGATCAATGTCATAAAGGCGCACCGTGTCTATGCCGCACATTGCCTTGAATGCTAGACATTGAAATTCGGATTGGGCGCCATTGCCGATCATGGCCATGGTTTTTGCGTTTGTAGGAGCCAGGTAGCTGCCAACTAGCGCAGAGGTGGCTGCCGTTCGTAATGCGGTCAAAATTGTCATCTCTGTCAGCAGATTAGGATAACCAGTGTAAACGTCAGCCAGTAGGCCAAAGGCTGTTACGGTTTGTAAGCCCTCGGATGTGTTTTTGGGATGGCCGTTGACGTATTTGAAACCATATGCTTCGCCATCGGAAGTCGGCATAAGTTCGATCACGCCATGGGGCGAATGGGCGGGAATCCGGGGCGTTTTGTCAAAGCTTTCCCAGCGTTTGAAATCCGCTTCAATCACGGCGGCAAGCTCGATGATCATTTTTTCGACACCGATGTGGTGTACCAACCGCATCATGTTGTCTACGGAGACAAAGGGGACAAGAGCCTTATCGGAAGGTTGCATATTTGACTCCTATCGGCGGGAAAGGTGGATGCCTGCGATCATGCAGCGAACGGAACCGCCGGCGGTTTCGATTGTTGGCACGGACAACGGAAGCAGTCTTGCGCTGTTTTCAATGATAGAGAGCTGCTCGGGCGTAAGTGACGACAAGGCTCTGCTGGACAAGGCAAGAACCAAACCATTTTTCCCATTAAGTTCGATGGCATTGCCTGCAAATTCTGCGATTTGCGCGTGCGAAAGTTCGACGATTTTGCGACCAGATTCCTCAAGCCTTGCCCGAACGGTGGCCCGTCGTTCTTGGTCCGGGATCATATCTAGACAAATCAGCGCGTATTGAGTGCCGATACCCATCAAAACATTGGTATGGTAAACGTCGCGCCCGGCTGAGTCCTTGGCTTGGAAAGCAATGGGTTCATAGTTGAAATGCGTGCAAAACCTTTCTAGCAAAACAGGGTCCGCACGGTTGGATTTAACTGTGTAAGCAATGCGACCGACATGGTCCAAAACCATTGCGCCAGTACCTTCTAACGCAAGGTTGTCCTGTTCCAAACCAGAGTAGTCAATCACATCCTGAACGCGGTATTCTTGTTTGAGCAGCTTGATTACGTCATCGCGCCGTTCACGTCGGCGAGATGGCGCGAACATTGGATAGATAGCCACATGGCCGCCAGGATGTGTTGAGAACCAATTGTTGGGAAAAACACTGTCTGGCGTATCAAGATTCCCATGATCATCGAAAACGTGAACAGTGATGCCAGCAGCTCTCAACTGGTACACAGCCTCGTCATGTTCCTGCAAGGCAGTAGAGGAAGTTGCTTGTGATGATGTTTGCGCCAGAGTTTGAAACGCGTTGTCGTGGCTGGTTTCAGGATTGGAAGCAAATGCATGAGGTCGGATCATAACAACTGCGGACGGTGATTGAAGCGAGTGCATCAGAAACTCCGGGTCGGGCGATCAAAGATCCGGCGACCCATAAGTGAGGCTGCCAAGTCGACCATCAGTTTTGCGGTACGACCGCGTTCATCGAGAAACGGGTTCAACTCGACAAGGTCCAGCGAACACACCAGACCGCTTTCGTGTAGTAGCTCCATGACCAAATGCGCTTCGCGTTCCGTTGCGCCTCCGGGTACAGTGGTCCCGACGGCTGGCGCTATGGCAGGGTCTAAAAAGTCAACGTCCAGTGAAACGTGCAAGATGCCATTTGCCGTACGAACTTTGTCAAGAAAGGCGATCAAGGGAGCTTTTATCCCATGCTCATCTATCGTGCGCATATCCGCCAGCATTGCGCGCGCCTGTTCCAGAATGGTTCGTTCTTCCAGATCGACGGATCGAAGCCCGATCATACCAACACGGTCAGTGGGGACAGGTACGGCAGGGGCAGGGAAGGCTTCAAAGCCTGACTGCCCCGTGAAATAAGCTACGGGTGTGCCGTGCAGATTGCCGCTGCTGGTGCTGTCAGGGGTGTGGAAATCACTGTGCGCATCAAGCCACAACACAAACAAGGGTCGCCCAATCTTGTTGGCGTACGCTGCCATCCCCGAGACGGTTCCCATAGACAGAGCGTGGTCTCCACCCATAAAAATTGGCATTCCCCGGACGGCAGAATTTTGTGCCGCTCGACCCAAAGCTTGAGTCCAACCAACACATTCTGGCAAGGCGTATAAATGTTCGTGGGAAGGTATCTCGACTGGGTCCGGTACGGTATCGCCTACGTCATCCACCTCATGCCCAAGATCACGTAAGGCTTGCCCTAGCCCGGCCACACGATATGCATCTGGACCCATGCGACATCCTTGACGCCGTTTTCCGGAATCCATCGGCGCACCAACTAAGATCAGCGATTTTTTGTCCATATGTTCTTTTATCGACGCAATGCGGGTTGCGAGAAGACAACAAAGTGCTCAAAAAGAAGCTGGATGAACCGATATGGAAGTCAATCTTGGACGATTTGGACAATAAACTGCTAAATGCGCTACATCGAGATGCCCGCGCGTCCTTGTCGGAACTTGCCGAAACGCTTGGGGTAACGCGCACAACTGTGCGCAGTCGTCTACATCGGCTCAAGCAGTCTGGGGAAATCGTAGGATTTACAGTGGTGACACGCAAGAATGTTGCGGAAAGCCCGGTACGAGGTCTGATGATGTTGGGGATCGAAGGTCGCGGGACAGAGAGAATAATGTCACGTATCGCTGCAATGCAACAGGTGCGGGCAGTGCATTCTACTAACGGCAGCTGGGATCTAATCGCCGAGATCGGAACGGATACGCTGGCTGAACTGGATGGAGTTTTGTTTCAAATTCGCCGGATGGAAGGGATCACTCGGTCAGAAACAAATCTGCTTTTGTCGACTCGCAAGGGCCGATCTTGATGAACCAATGGTAACGCTTTGACGGCCTTGAGATTTGTGCAAAACTTACCTTGTTGGCGGGTCGTTACCGTCTGGCAGTTGGACGGGACAAAGGCGGGACTATTGCGATGACCACTCAAGCAGCACCCGACGAGTCGCAATCAACGGATTGGGTGAACAAAGCATCCGGCCTGCTTGAAAAGCCTCTTGTCCGGGTTGCTGTACCTTTGCTTGTAACTCTAATTGCGCTGGCTGTTTTGCACGAACTTTCGGCACACGTGAAATGGTCCGAAGTTACCGCGGACGTTGCAAATACACGGTGGCAAACACTTTTTTTTGCTCTCTGTTGGACCGCGTTTAGTTTTCTTTCACTGTCCCTTTACGATGTCTTCGCCGTGCAGAGCGTTGCGGACGGAAAGGTTCCTCTACCTGTGGCAGGAATGGCTGGCGCAACCGGTTATGCTGTATCGAACTGTGTTGGGTTTTCATACATAACTGGCACGGCAATCCGATACAGAATTTACGCGTCTTTAGGCTTGGATCTGAGCCGAGTAGCCGGTGTCATTGCAACTTCTTGGATCGCGTTTTGGATGGGCTTGGTCCTGATAATGGGGCTTTTGCTGACGCTGCATCCTGACGGTATTTCCAAGGTCCTGCCCATTAGTGAGACGGTGGAAACCGTGATAGGCCTAATATTGCTGACTGGCCTCGCTGTTTTGTTCGTCTGGCTTTCACGTGGTGGGCGAAGGTTCGGTTTTGCTGGGCTCGGGTTTAACTTGCCCGGCGGCAAACTGGCCGGCCTGCTCACGCTTGCTGCTTTGGGTGATATCTTTGGCGCTTCAATGACGCTCTATGTACTGATGCCCGATGATCTCGGTGTAGGCTATCCCTATTTTTTCACGATTTTCGTTGCTGCAATCGCAATCGGTATTCTCAGTCACGCTCCGGGTGGTTTAGGTGTGTTTGAGGCAACCTTGATCGCGGGCCTTGGCGCGTCGGGTCGATCGGACGTCATTGCAGCTCTGTTGTTGTATCGGGTTGTCTATACTTTTCTTCCTTTCGCTATTGCGACGTTGTCCATAGCTATCGCATCCGCTCTGACTCAACGGCATCGCATCGGCGGAGCGGCGACTTGGATTTACCGTGTTATCCGCCCGATTGTTCCAATGGTCGCTGCCGGTGTCGCGGCTGTTGCAGGCGCTATCATGCTCGTGTCCGGAGCGTTGCCATCCAGTTCACAAAACCTTGGAATTTTACGTGAAGTTTTGCCGTTGTCCTTCGTAGAGGCGTCACATTTGGCAGGCAGTGCAATAGGTTTGCTGCTGCTGTTGGTGTCACGTGGGCTGTTCCGCAAGCTGTATCGCGCGTGGGTGGTTGCCATGCTGCTAATGGTCGCTGGTTTTTTTGCGTCGCTTGCCAAGGGCTTGGACACGCATGAGGCGTTGTCGATGCTGGCCACGATTGGTCTGCTTGCAATGTTTCGAAGCGCGTTCTATCGAGTCAGTGGAGCGTCCATCTTTCGCCTGAACATCCCTTGGCTTGTCAGCGTTGTCGCCCTGTTAGCGGTGATCTTCTGGATTGGGCTTTTTGCTTACTCTCACGTTGAATACGAAAATGCGCTTTGGTGGGACTTTGCTTGGAACGGGGATGCGTCTCGGTTCCTGAGATCCAGCCTTGCGGTGGCCGTGATCCTTGGTGTGGTCGCCATAAATTCTCTTTTCGGGCGAGAAATTCCAACACCCGCGCGCACGGAAATTCCTGCGGTTGTAGAGCGGCTTGCATTGGAATGCGAAGATACCGAAGCTCAGATTGCCCTGACCGGAGACAAACAGTTTCTGATATCCTCGGACGAAACCGCGTTTTTAGCATATGCCGATACTGGCAATGCCTTGATCACAAAAGGCGAACCGGTCGGAGACGAGACGGCAGGTGTTCAACTAATCTGGCAACTGCGTGAGCGCGCTGATCGAGAGGGTAAACTATGCGCGTTTTATAGTGTATCGACCAAGTATCTTCCAACCTTTCTGGACCTCGGGCTTTCAATCTTAAAGATAGGAGAAGTCGCCCGCGTCCCGCTTAAAGATTTTTCTTTGGACGGCAAGTCTCGCAAACGCTTTCGGCAGGCGAAGAACAGGGCGGAACGCGAAGGCTATGTATTTGAAATAATTCCTAAAGAGCGGATGGCGCCAATTCTGCCGGAACTGCGCAAAATTTCCGATCACTGGCTTGAGCATAAAGCAGGAGAAGAGAAGGGATTTGCGCTGGGAGGGTTCGATGATGATTACTTATCTTACTTTGATTTTGCGGTATTAAGAGATCGGGAAACCAACCAAATCTTGGCTTTTGCCAACCTCTTTCAGGGTGGTCACAAATCCGAACTTTCCTTGGATTTAATGCGTTACGAGCCAGACAGCCCAAGTTTTGTCATGGACGCTCTTTTTGCCGAAATGATGGCCTGGGGAGCAGAGCAAGGGTTCCACTGGTTTTCACTTGGGGCGGCCCCGTTTTCGGGGATCGAAAATCGGCAGCTAGCGTCGATCTGGAACCGGATCGGCGGGTTTGTTTACGATCATGGTGAGCAATTCTATCACTTCGAAGGACTGCGAACCTTTAAGCAGAAATTTGACCCGGAATGGAGCCCCAACTATTTGGCCAGCCCCGGCGGGCTGGCCGCGCCTCGCATTCTGTACGAGGTCAACATATTGATCTCGGGTGGGCTTAGAGGTTTGACAAAATAGTTGTTAATTCAGGCTCGCGCGGGTTGGTGTATTTTCCAGAAGATCTCCCCAATCCGTGCGATACGCCATTTCTGCAAGAACAGTTTCAGGTAAGAACTCCTGATTTTGCCTGATTTGCCAGCCGCCTCCTAACCCCTTGTAAATTGAAACTAAATTGGTCGACACCTGTTGGCGGGCTTCGATTAAATTCGCCTGTGACCTTAATAGCGCGGTTTGGGTGTTCAATATTCGCGAGTAACTGGCGATGCCGTCGCGGTACTGATCCACGGCAATTTCCGCAGCCCGACGTGAGGCCTCGACGCTGCGCTGATAAAAAGCGACTTGTTTACGAGCCTCGCTATACGCGACCATCGCGCTTTCGACTTCGGAATACGCGGTTAAAACGGTGTTTTGATAATTGGCTATCAACGCTTGGTATGCTGCATCCTGCGCGCGAACGTTATTCTTGATCCGGCCATAATTCAGCACGTTCCAGACCACACCCGCGTTGGCCAACCCTGTTCCACTGCCAGAGCTGAACAGGTCCCGCCCGCCTGAAGCCTGCAATCCTACAGCGCCAGACAAGATAAACTGCGGGTAAAGATCTGCCATGGCAATTCCCACTTCCGCGGATTGTGTTGCCGCAGCCAGCTCAGCGGCCCTGACGTCCGGGCGCCGTCTTAACAATTCAGCAGGAACACCAACCGCTACGTTAGATCGTGCAGTCGGAATACGACCAGAACCGCCCAACATGCCCGACATGTTTGACGGGGTCGTGCCCAGAAGAACCGCCAGAGTGTTTTTTGCTTGTTGAAGATCGCTTTCCAACTCTGGCACCAAAGCTTGAGTGTTGTTTAACAGCGCAGTGGATTCCTGAACATCAAGTTCGGTTGTAACTCCGTTGTTAAAGCGCAACTCGGTAAGGTCCAACGCTTCTTGTTGCAGTTTGATATTCTCGCGCGCGACCTGCTGTGCCTCTTGTAATGAACGAATATTAATATAAAGCGCGGCGACGTCGCCAGTCAGCGTTACAAGAGCATCGTCATAGTTTGCAACTTGTAGGGCCAAGTTGGATCTTGCCGCCTGAACACCGCGCCTTTGCGCGCCCCAAACGTCCAACTCCCACTGAGCGTCAAAACCAACTTGTGAAGTTGAGAATTCGGTGTCTAACGGGATAATGCGTCGAATGTCCGAGATCGGTCCTAAGTTTTCGCTGATCCGACGCTGCTGTAACGAGCCACCTATGGCTTGCGACTGCGGATACAGCTCTCCAAATGCTATGCCCAACTGGGCGCGGGCCTGCAAAACTCTGGCTCCGGCGACCTGAAGGCTCAGGTTCTGTGAATATGCCTGCGCAATCAGTTTGTTCAGGGTCGGGTCGTTAAAAGTCTCCCACCATTTGACGACCGGCGCGCTGCGTGATGTTAAACCACTGGCATTTGCGTTTGGGCTGTTTACTTCGATCCATTGTTTTACAACCGGAGAGTTTGGTCGAACGAAATCTGGCCCAACCGGGGCACAGGCAACAAGAGAAGCTACGCATATTGCAGAGCCCATCAGCCAATGGAGTTTCATGGAGCGCATCCTCAAATATCCAGTGGTCTGATAAAGTTTGCAAAAGAATAGAGACGGATGTTAATGCGTCTCAGAAATTCAAAGCTTTTCCCCTGACCGGTATAAATTGCTACGGCGGCATGGCCGCCCGCTGGAAATGTGTGGCCTTCGGGCACATCAACCGTGATTTGTACCGCTATCCGACCTGGCAGTTTCGGCACTTCAAAACCCGGAAGGCGGCCCGATGGAAGGTACTGACCTTGGCGGGTAGCCCACCAAATCGCCTCGACTTTGCCAGGTAAAATTTCTCCGGGGTATAGATCCAGCGCTACTTCGACGGGTTGGCCTGGCTCGACAAATTTCAGGTTCTGCTGGCGAAATGTAGCAAGAATGTATGGCTCGTCCTCAGTTACAAAACTGGCGATTGCGCCAAGCCTGACGTCGCCCACGACCAAGCCGGGGCGGGCCTGCTGCGAAACGATCATGCCGTTTTCGGGTGCGTAAATCGTAGTGTTTTCAAGGAAATACTCAGCTTCTGACAATTGCGCCTGCGCTTGCAATATACCCGTGTTAACGCCGTCTATCTGAGATTCCAGCGCGAGGTTAGCTTTTTGCAAGTTTGCTTCCGCTTGTTTTACGGCCGCTTGATCCTCGGTGACCTGTTCATTCCATCGATCCAGTTCGTCTTGTCGAGCTCCTCCAGCCGGTACAAGGTTCTCATACCGAGCTTGTTGCGTTTGCGCATACGCCAGTTGCGCGTTGGCACGCTCAACCGCTTCGGTTGAAGAAATCACATCCTGTTCAAGAATTTTTGCGTTTTGCTCTGCGGCGACCAATTGCGCTTTGGCGTTGTCGACGGCCAACGAAAACACAGTGTCGTCGAAGCGATAGAGCGGATCTCCCTTGGTGACTTGAGTGTTGGGCTCGACCAGAACCTCGGTCAAGATCGTGGGTTGGGTCAGTTTTGGAACAATTTGTATTGTCGAACGAACGACGTGACTGTCGGCTGAAAAGGGTTGGAAAAACCGTAGCGCAACCAGAAAAATCAACAACAAGTGGGCACCAACCCAGAACGAAACGATGCCCCAAGTGATGTTGAATTTCAGCCACTGCATCTTGAAGAAGATGAACCAGACGAAAATGATATAAAAAAGGGTTATGCCAAGGGCGACAAGCATTGTGTGTTTCTTTCTATAGCCTCAGCCCTTTTCGGTTTCACCGGACTTGCGCTGGTACTCTTCTTTTACGGTGCCACCCATACGTTCAATATCTTTGCGGATCGCGTCCTTTTCTTCGTCCGGACCTCGGCGAATGTCGACGGTTACACCATCATGAAATGCCCACATAAAGGCGTGCACCCATGGGACAACTGCTAAAAACCCCATCCAACCCATGATTTTGACGGCCTCGGCGTGCGGATGGTTGCGTTTTATAGCAATTCGACCAGGCAGCCCCATTAGGAAAAGAAACAGTGCCATAACCGCCGCCAACAGCAGTATCAGCGCCACAAACGTCAGGTAGTCATAGTAGCCAAGCGGCTGCCCCAATAATCCCATGCTCGCGCCTCCTGTTGGGAAGTTGTTCTATCCTCAGTTGTTGCTGTCCAATTCGTCAATCAATCTGTAGCTGGTTGGTGGGTCCGCGCAAACAGTTGGGCCGCATTCAATCAGGGTTGACGCGGCGTTCAGCACCGCCAAACCCAACATTGTGAAAAATGCAAAACGTGCGAGTTTGTTTCCGCCAAATCGTTCCGTGTTTGGTTCGGACGCATACTGGCGTTCGAACATCAACATGACAGCTGTTCCAACAAGGATCAGAAAAAAACAAATCGCCGCCCAAGTGTAGTAATGCAGACCCAGAACTGGAGAGCCATAGTGCCCGGTACCTGGCACGATGTGCAGAAGAATCTGGCGAATTGCTACGCTGCCACCAAAAAGCGCTGCAAGCAGCATGATTGCATAGTGTTGTGGCCGAGAGCCATATAGCAGGTTCAATCCAAGCCCGACGCCAACGGCGACAAAGCCAACGCGCTGTAGCAAGCATAGCGGGCAGGGGAGTTCATAAAGCGCAATTTGGTAGCCGTAAGCCAGCGCCAGTACCAAGCATACAGCCAGCATTCCCACGGCGTTGAGTGTTCGGGACAGTTCAGGTGTCATGGTAATGCTCGGACCCTAAAGTTGAATGGATAGCTGACTAGTGGCGTGATACTTTAACCAATAAATACTCATCGCCAGCGTTATCAGGAAAAGCGTCGTGCCTGCTTGTGTACGGCCATAATAATTAAGGCCCATTGTGGCGACAAATAACGCAAACAAAAGAGCGATCATGGCCCGGTTCTCCCCTTCCGTGTGCCAGTTCTGAATAACATGGATAGTGTCAGTTGGATCAATACCTGACAAGTCGCAACGGAACTGACTGGCGGAAAATGCTTTTGAACCTTTGGGTTGGTGCGTTTATTAGCATTGCGAATAGCAATTGCCCAAAAATGGGCGAGCGTCCCGTCATCTGGACGGGGCGCCAAGAATTTATAGCCCTATGCGTCTGTCAAAGCGTCGCTGGCTTCCTTGTCGGAGCCACCTTTGGAGCCTTTGATCCATTCGCGCAAGCCCTGCATCACGGCGTAGAGCACAGGCACCAAGATGACGCCAAATAAAGTTGCAGCCAGCATTCCGCCGAATACCGCAACTCCAATTGCCTTTTGGCTGGCAGCGCCAGCACCGCTGGCGGCAAGCAGCGGCACAACGCCAAGAAGGAATGACAAGGCTGTCATCATCACGGCTCGGAATCGTTGATGAGCGGCCTCAGCTGCCGCGTCTTTGATCGACAGTCCATTCGCGCGTTGCTCCATCGCGAATTCTACGATCAAAATGCCGTTCTTAGAGGCCAAGCCAACAAGCATTATCATCCCGATCTGTGTGTAGAGGTTGATGTCGCTACCAACGATGGCCACGGCTGAAACGGCCCCAAACAGTGCAACGATCACAGATAGCAGGATCGAAACCGGCATGGTCCAGCTTTCGTACTGTCCAACCAGAAAGAGGTATCCAAACAGAACAGCAAGTCCCAGAATAATGATCACAAGGCCGCCAGAAGCAAGCTGCTGCTGCGCCGTTCCAGTCCATTCAAACGAATATCCGGGCGGGAGGGCGGTTGCCGATTCCTCTGTCATCACGTTAATAGCATCGCCTGTAGACAACCCTTCGGCCGGAACCGCAGTAACTGTGGCGGATCGGAAAAGGTTATGCCGTTTCAGCAGAACGGGCCCCAAGACATTTTCGACGTCAATTAATGTTCCAAGTGGCACCATTTCGCCCTTCGTCGATCGCACGTACAGGTTTGAGATATCCTCGACATTATCGCGATATGACCCTTCGGCTTGGATCATTACACGATAGACCCGACCGAATAGGTTGAAGTCGTTGACATAGTACGACCCCAACTGCGCCTGCATGGTCTGGAAAATCTCGGCCACGGAAACTTGCAGTGTTTTCGCTTTTTCTCGATCCAGATCGACAAATAACTGAGGGACATTTGCCCGGAAAGTTGTGTAGGCCTGACCGATTTCAGGCCTTTGATTGGCCGAGTAGACGAAAGACCCAACGGCAGAGGCCAGATCTTGCGGACTTCCTCCTCCGGTTTGCTGCACCTCCATTTCAACACCAGCAGACATTCCGAGACCCTGAATAGGCGGAGGGTTGAAGGCCACAATCGAGGCCGCCGACTCCCCGTTTGCGATTGTTAGGACCTTTCCCAGAATTGCATCGGCGCTCAGATCGTCCTCTTGCCGGTCGTCCCAATTATCGAGGTTAACAAAAATAGCGGATCCGTTTGTGATCGTCCCATTTAGAAGCGAGAAACCGTTGATCAGAACAGTACTCGCAACTCCGGGGATCTGTTGTATCTGTGCATCCACCCGTTCAGAAACCGCCTCGGTTCGTTCCAATGTGGCGGCATCCGGTAGCTGGATATCCACGAACAAATATCCGTTGTCCTCTAAAGGCAGGAAGCCACTGGAAGTGTTTGACATAATAGTCACGCCGCCAAACGCAAACGCCGCGATGATGCCCAACGATATGATAGGTGCGATAAGCAATTTTCGAACGATTGCGACATAGCCGTTACGCAATCCACCTATGAAACCTTCGAAAACGGCCAGAAGACCCTTTGGAGGTCCGGAACGAGCCTGCAACACCAAGCCACAAAGAGCAGGCGAAAGTGTCAGCGCGTTGATCGACGAGATAACAACCGCGGTCGAGATTGTAACGGCAAACTGAGAATACAATCGACCAGAAATACCCGGCATGAAAGTGACTGGTACAAAGACCGCAAGCAAAACCAAAGTGGTTGCTATAACAGGTCCAGTGATCTGGCCCATAGCTTTGCGCGTAGCCTCGGCAGGTGCCAGCCCTTCTTCGGCGATAATGCGTTCAACGTTTTCGACCACAACGATCGCATCATCAACGACGATACCAATCGCTAGTACCAGTGCGAAAAGAGAAATCGTGTTCAGCGACATGCCGAAAGCAAGTAAGAAAGCGAATGTGCCGATCAATGATACCGGAATGGCAACTGCTGGAATAATTGTCGCTCGCCAACTGCCCAAGAAGATAAAGACAACCGAGATCACAAGGATGAATGTTAGGATCAGTGTTGAAACCACGTCGCTCAACGATTGTTCGACAAAATCAGTGGTGTTGAACGGCACCTGATATTCCACATCAGTCGGGAATGCACGTGATAAGCGTTCAAGTTCGGCTTCGACTCTATCCGACACCGCCAATGCGTTTGCGCCTGGAGCTTGATAAATGCCAAGCACAGTTGCAGGAACGCTGTCGAAATATCCAGATGCCTGATAATATTCGGCTCCCAGTTCTACTCTCGCAATATCGCGAACTCGCACAATTGATCCTGCATCGCCGGTTCTGATGACGATTTCTCCAAACTCTGCAGCCGAGGTCAGCCGACCTTTGGTTTTGATCGTGTACTGAAATGTTTGCCCCTCAGGAACTGGAGGCGCACCTATCGAGCCTGCTGAAACCTCGATATTCTGTTCCCGAATGGCGTTGATGACGTCCCCGGGTGTAATCGCAAGCGCAGCCATTTTGTCCGGGTCCATCCAGATACGCATGGCATATTCCAGGTTGGTCAAAACGTCCGCCTTACCGACGCCTTGAATGCGGGCAAGGGCATCTTTTAGGTTTATCGAGGCATAGTTCGAAAGAAATACACTGTCGTATGTGCCGTTGGGCGACGTCAGAGTGACCAGCAACAACATATTTGTGGATGCCTTTTGAGTCACTACGCCCGAAGATGTTACTTCAGTCGGCAGCGAAGACATTGCCTGAGCCACACGGTTCTGCACGTTTACCGAGGCGATGTCAGGGTCGGTGCCCACCTCGAAGGTGATATTCAATGAATAGTTGCCGTTGTCCGACGAGGTCGACGTCATGTAAATCATGTCGTCCACACCGTTTACCTGGGCTTCGATTGGCGCGGCAACGGTATTTTCAACGGTTTCCGCGTTAGCCCCGGTGTAAGTTGTCGAGACACTAACAACTGGCGGCGTAATGTCCGGGAATTGGGCCACTGGCAACACCAGATAGCCAATCCCACCCATGATGGTGAGTACGAGCGAGATTACAAGCGCCAGCTTTGGCCGGCTGATGAACAGGGCTGAGAACATCAGTTATTCTCCCGGCTGTTCAGTGGCAACAACCGCGTCGACGGCCACTCCTGGACGCACCCTTTGGAGGCCCTCGACAATCACACTTTCCCCTTCTCGCAGCCCCTCCGAAACGATTATCGCCGACCCAACCACATCACCGGTAGTTATATATCGCTGTTCAACCATCTGTTTATCGTTAACAACCAGAACGAATTCACCCCTTTGATCACGCTGTAGGGCGGCCTGCGGGATGAGGACTTGAAGCGTCGGTTCCAGTGCTTCGATATGGACGCTAAGGAAAGCCCCGTCGACTATCAGACGATCAGCATTATCAAACTCGGCCCGTACAGTGATGGCACCGGTCAACGGGTCAATTCGGTTGTCCACAAAAACGATTTCCCCGGTTTCGTCCAGTTCTGTCCCATTTGGAAGCGTGACGTGCACATTCGGGCTCTTATTACTTTCTGCTAAGGAGGCCGGGTTCTCCCCTACCTGCTCCAGAACCGTAGTGAACTGCTTCTCATTTAAAGAAAAATTTACGTAGATCGGCGCTTCGCGGACCAAATTCACCAATGGTGGATTGGTTGGGCCAACGACGTCGCCAACACTGGTTGTTACGCGTCCGATACGACCGTCAAAAGGGGCGTGTATCTGAGTATAACTTAGGTCAAGTTGCGCCTGTTGAATGGCAGCATTTGCCGCTTTGACTTCGGCCTCGGCGACGAGCTCATTGGCGCGAGCTATGTCGCGCTCGGACTCGGGTGTTGCATCCCGCTTGTACAGTTCTTCCTTACGCGCCAGATCGACTTTCGCGAGCTCAAGGTTGGCTTCGGCTCTGTCCAGATCGGCCTTGCGAGCTTCCAATGTGGCCTCATAAAGGTCAGGCTCGATTGTAAACAGCAGGTCGTCCTTTTTGACCAAAGCTCCGTCTTCTACAGCCTGGCTGTCGAGGAACCCGTTGACACGCGCCACTATGTCGACCTTATCAATTGCCTCGGCCCGGCCGATGAACACTGCTTCATCGGTGATCTCTTCGGTATAGGCGGCGGCGATCGAAACCTTTGGCGGCGGCGCGTTTTCTTGATCTTGGGCGAGCGCTGCGTGTGCAGTGCTGAGGCAGAAGATCAAGGCGATTTTCGTTCCGATCCCGCGAGCCGACTCTCTTCCAAAGAAATTCGTATTGATAAAAGCAAAAGACATGGCACGCGCCCCATTCAGACCAAAGAATTCGTTCCAGACATCGAACTTGTCCGGACGAGTCGTTTTAATTTTTGGTCAGGATGGCCGTTTTGTTTTCATATCTCAAGCTTCTTGAATGAGAAGTCATGGATAAAAGATCATTAATTTTCCTATCGGTTGGACAACTTAGCCAAGTGCCCTGTTGTCCTTCCTCCGATTTTAAACATAAGCAACCTCTGATGGCGCTCCAAATACGTCAAGGACATCGGTTGCCTTTTGAAATGCGAAATTTTAGTCGCGTGTCCCGGCGAACCGAGTTTGCCAATCTTCGCGTTGCTCATCCGTAATTTTGGCGAATAAAACGTCAGGTACAGAAAATTCATGCCCAGCGGGTAGGGACGTCAAAGCGACCGCCACATCGTCGGGCCAGCTTGTATCCAGCGTGTTCATTGCGCTGAGCATTCGGGCGGAAGTTTCCGGGATAAATGGTGCACTCAGGACTGCGTAAAGACGGATCAAGTTCAAACCCAGACGAACTTGCGTAGCGGCAAGTTCCGGGTCTTCCTTAAAGGTTGACCAAGGTGCGGCCGCTTGCAGGTATTCATTTCCAGCGACCCAAATGGCGCGCAGTTCCTGTGCCGATTTACGAACCTCCATCGCTTCCATATGGCCTTCATAGGCGCGAATGCGGCGCGTGAGTTCTGAATTTAGCGTTTGTTCCCTTTCACCAAAGTCGCCACCTTCGGGAACGGTTTCCCCGAATTTCGAGCGGCAGAATTTGGTGATACGGCTTACAAAGTTGCCCAGAACGTCTGCCAAATCTTTATTCACCGATTGCTGGAAGTTTTCCCATGTGAATTCGCTGTCACTGCTTTCCGGTGCGTGGCTTAGTAGCCACCAACGCCAATAATCGGCCGGCAAAATCTCAAGCGCTTGGTCCATGAATACGCCACGTCCCTGCGAAGTAGAAAACTGGCCTCCGTCATAATTGAGATAGTTAAACGACTTTAGGTGATCGACCATCTTCCATGGCTCGCCTGATCCCAAAATAGTCGCGGGGAAGCTCAGGGTGTGAAACGGGACGTTGTCCTTACCCATAAACTGAACATAGCGCACATCGTCGGCCCCTTTGTCAGTACGCCACCAACGCTGCCAATCTGCGTCTGTTCTGCCATTTGCGTCGGCCCATTCTTTTGCGCAGGCGATGTATTCGATAGGTGCGTCAAACCACACGTAGAAGACTTTTCCTTCCATGCCAGGCCAGTCTTGATCGCCTTTCTTGACCGGTACACCCCAATCCAGATCGCGAGTTATCCCTCGGTCTTGCAGTCCGTCGCCGTCATGAAGCCATTTTTTCGCGATAGATGTGGTCAGGATCGGCCAGTCTGTCTTACTGTCAATCCACTCATCCAACTGATCTTTCATGGCGGATTGTCGTAAATAGAGGTGTTTAGTCTGACGCACCTCTAAATCCGTTGAGCCCGAAATGGCCGAGCGTGGCTCGATTAGATCGGTGGGGTCCAACTGTTTAGTACAATTCTCACACTGGTCACCGCGCGCTCGGTCGTAACCACAATTGGGGCAGGTACCTTCGATATAGCGGTCGGGAAGAAACCTGCCATCCGCATTAGAATAGATTTGTTTCTCGCTGACTTCGCGGATTAAACCAGCTTCGTCCAGCTTTCCTGCGAAATGTTGCGTAAGATGTTTGTTCTGTTCACTCGAAGATCGACCAAAATGATCAAAACTAAGTCCAAAACGATTGGCGATGTCTGCTTGTATTCCATACATCTCGGTGCAATATTCGGCGACCGGCTTGCCTGCCTTTGCCGCAGCTAGTTCTGCAGGGGTCCCGTGTTCATCGGTGGCACAAAGAAACATGACCTCATTCCCGCGGCCGCGCTGATACCGCGCGTACAAATCGGCCGGAAGTTGCGATCCGATGAGATTTCCGAGGTGCTTGATCCCATTTATGTAAGGGATCGCCGAGGTGATGAGTATCCGGGCCATTTTTGCGTTTCCACGTATCTGTCTGCGCGCCCGTCTACCTTATGTCACCGTCCAGCAAAAGCCCGGTTTCGCAACCAAACGACTATAAATAATCTGGAAAAGCGTATCCAACGTTAAAAAACCTTTTGGATTGACCTTAGGTCTCTGTAACAGGTGAATCTTGCCAGTCGATGCGTTCAGCTGCGGCTGCTTAACGCCCCAGTTTCACCGCCGTATCACTCTGTTCGCGCAAATGAGCCAATAATGTATCATAATTCCACGGCTCAAATTGGGAGGGGTGAATGCTTACACCATGGTTCAGGCACGGTCTGACTATCTTTGCCATGTTTTGTGCAGCTTTCTTTAATTTAACACCTTACGCGAAAGCCGATCAAAGCGATGCGATAAATGCAATCGAAGACTTCGATCACGCCATGCTTTCGATTTTTCGTCGGGGGCAAGATGCACTAACAGCTACTACGCGTCCTGTTATGATCATTGCGCGTGACGTTACGGTTCTTTCAGACGACGGCGGGCAAGCAACATATTCCAGAGACGCCCCGCATTACCTAGTCTTCAAGTCCACATCGCATATTTTGCTGGGCATTATCGGCGCCGTCACGCCGTGGCCACAGGGGAATGCGGCCAGTGAGCTCTGGAAGAACGAGTTCTCAACTATTTCTGAAGAAATAGAAAAGCTTCTTCCATTGATTGACGGCCTCAAAATTTCCGAGTCCGCTATGGTTCGTCAGAAAAAAATGCTGGAAACGGCTAAGGCATTTGTCGACCAAGCATTGTCCGAGCAAAAGCTGACCCGCGAGGCGGTTATTAAAGTTATTAACGATATGAGGCCGGAATGGTCGGCCAACATGCGCGATGCAGCTCGGGCCGAGCTTGAGGCATTACACAAAGCAGTATCAGATGCGCGTTCGGAAATGGACGAAGACGATTGGAATAAAATGTACGTGGTACACCACGGTGGATCTAACGTTAAAAACGTCAATGTTGTACTCTTGTACTTGCAGAGGGTGATGCCTGAAAAGGTGACTGCCGGGCAGGTGTTGTTCGCAGAAAGCGCCCACGGGACTGACGCAATGGCAAAGTATGCGGGTTATGCAAAGATGCAAAGGCTTGTGGGTGCCTGGGCATTTGGTGACCCGGCTCGGATGGAGGTCGACCTTTTGGGCTATGAGGCCGGTTCAATTCTGGATGAATTGATCCCTGTGTCACCGTCAGTGTTTGCGATCGACGAATGAAAATATGTCTGTGTCAAACTCTGCTTGATCGTTCTGGTTCCAACTTTGACAAGCGGTTCTTTCGTTTAATGTCCGGCCCGCAAACACTGTCAGGCTAGGATGTTCTTGACCCGGGACTATTCCTCTCGCGCACGCTTTAGCAGGCGCCCGATTGTGAACGACGTTCTCGGGGCGTAGACATAATTGGTACGTTCTTCCGGTGTAGGGCGAGAACGCATGCGGGCAAGGCCAAAAACAATTAAGCCTAAGTGCCCCAGGGCCACAAACGCGAACAGTGCGCCGGGGCCGAAACTCTGGATCAAGGTGGATGAAACATAGGGCGATGCAATTGCCCCTAGTGCAAACCAGAACATCAAAGCAGCAGAAAGTTCGACCCGTTCCTCAGTCGTGGCAAAGTCATTGGCATGGGCAGAGGAGACTGAGAAGATCGGAAATGTCGTCAGCCCGAAGAACCCGGCGGTCAACATCACTCCCACAGTGCCAGTGCCACTCGCGGCCATCGTAACAAAGCTGCTGAGAACTGCAGCAGCTGAAAGCCAAATCAATACCCATCGGCGATCGTATTTGTCGGCCAACCAACCCACTGGATACTGCGCCAATGCCCCGCCTAAAACGAACGAAGCCAAAAAGAACGCGATTTGATCGACGTCTAAACCGACCTCTTGTCCATAAACGGGGCCGACCATTCTGAACGAGGCGGAACTAAGCGCCGCCACTATCACACCAGCAACAGCCAATGGGGAACTGCGCCAAGCAAGTTTTGGTCGCAGGCGCGGAGCATCGGGCGTTTTCGGCTGGCTGGCTTTGGTAAGCGTAAGCGGAAGCAGAGAAGCGCAGCACAAGATCGCCAGTAAGTTATAGGATACGTAAGAGGCGGGCGGCAGCACTGCAATAATCAGCTGCGCGCCCAATGAGGCGCCCATATCAACGATCCGATAAGTTCCCATGGCACGCCCGCGGGTTTCGTTGGTAACCTTTGCGTTTAGCCAAGCCTCAATTACGGTGTAAGCCCCTGCGACACAGGTACCCGAAGCAACGCGCAACAACGCCCAGACATAGGCGTTGTCGGTAAGGGTATGGCCAATCAGCCCCATCGCGCCAAGCGCGGTACAAACGGCGAAAGCGCGGGAATGACCGATGTTGCCCATCAACCTTGGGGCCCACCAGCAACCGATAAAGAAGCCAAGAAAATGCGCTGACCCCAATAAACCGATCTGTTCAGTGCTGAATTCGAGAGTCAGGCCTGAAATGGCGTCCAAAGGACCTACGCCGCCAGTTGAGAGCTGCAGCAGAATGACGGAAAGAAAAAGAGCAGCAAAGGAAATGATCGTGCGCATAATGGGTGCAGAATGACGGCATCTTTCGACATTGCGCGTAACAATTCGACTTTGTCGCGTCGTTTTTCGTCCTTCGGGCTTTAGAGCGTACGGATTATCTCTGCGCGAATGTTAAGCCCGACCTCGTCAGCGACCAGTTCTGGATATCCCGAAGCACCAAAAGCATGACGATCCAGTGCACCGGCCAGACGGATCGAAAGGGTGTTCAGATCGTCCACTTTGCTTTCTGGCCGGCGATAAAGGTCCGCCAGTAAAGTTACAGGCTTTGTCACTCCTCGGACGGTTAATTCTCCGGTTATCTGAGCGCCGTTGGAAATGTGCCCCGAAGGACTCAGCTGAATATCGGTCGAATTGAAAGTGATCGTAGGGTAGGCCTCTGCATCTAGAACGCTTTGACCTAGCATAGGCCCACGGGCAAACGGCAATCGGGTGCGCGCAGCTGCTACATTGAGTGTCACGCTGACACGGCTGTTTTGCAGACGCGACGTATCAATTTCAATATTTGCTGCCTTAATCGGCATCGTACCGCTTTGGGCAACCCCCGACAGGTTAAAGGTGAAACCAACTGAAGTGCTTTGTTTTGATAACGTATATGGGACCAGCGCTGCTTGCGCGGAACGTGCCAACGGTAACGTTGCTATGCCCGCGATAACGGACCGCCGTGTCAGGTGTTTCAAGCCAAAACCTCTTGCTTTTTGGGCCGTGAGCGGCCGAGCAAGAATAGAAGTATCGCAATGTTCAGGCCATTCCACAGAATTCCGTTAATAAAGGCCAATTGGTAATTTCCGGTTAAGTCGTAAATCCATCCGGACATCCACCCGCCCAGTGCCATGCCCATGATTGTCATCATCATAACAAAACCGACCCGGGCGCCGGCTTCCTGTGGTGGCATGTATTCGCGTACAACCAATGCGTAACTTGGCACGATACCTCCCTGAGCCAGCCCAAAAAGGAGGCTGATAATATACAGCGACACCATCCCATCGTAGGGCAAGAAAAGAAAAAGCGCTATACATTGGAGGGTTGAGCCAATCAGCAGTGTATATACTCCGCCCAGTTGGTCTGCAACTAACCCCGACACGACCCGGCTGACCACACCACCCAACAGCATCAGCGACAGCATCTCGGCGCCCACAGCCGGACCATATCCTAGACCCACGCAGTACGCGACGATATGGACTTGCGGCATAGACATGGCGACACAGCAACCTATCCCCGCGAGTCCTAGGATGTATTGCAGCGCCCGGGGTGAAATCCCGACACTGCGCGCATTTGTCTGTGCGTTTACAGCAGCGGTTTGGTGGGCCTCGATCGGGACCTGGCGACGCAGAAGCAGAGACAGTGGGATTACAACAATCAGTGTCATCGCCGCCAGCGTCAGATAAACCAGTTGCCAACCGTCGCGCGCCAGAATTCCCGACAGCAAAGTCGGCCAGATTGCGCCGGACAGGTAATTCCCACTTGCGACGAGAGCCACTGCAATCCCGCGCCGACGCATGAACCAGTGTGATATATCGGCAATTAGTGGGCCAAAGCCGACCGACGTACCGAGACCCAGCAGGAGATGTGCTGCTGCAAGCAAAATCATGTTTGGCGCGAGTGTTGCCAGTAGATAACTGATGGCGCTTAACACTGCAGCCCCGATCAGGGCTTTGGTAACTCCCATCCGGTCTACAAGCCGCCCCAGCCACATATTTCCCAGGGCAAAGCCGATCATCGCCAGAGTGTAGGGCATGGACGCCTCGGCGCGTCCTGCACCAAATTCTGTTTCGATTGCCGGCATTACGACAATTACGGCCCACATTCCGACGTTCGCTACGGTTGCAATTATCAGGGTGATCGCGAGGCGGGTCCAAGCGTAGCGGCTATCATGAATCGGATGGGTCATGGCGGGACGCTATGACTCGCCTTATGTTTTGGCCAGTCAAAAGTTGCGCGTTTTTTTAGGTTTATTTGGTTGCGTTTTTTGAGGCGATGCGTTGCAGGTTCAGTCCGGCGCGCGACTCGGTTTGGGTGGCGCGCCAACTTACCGGGGGCAGTGCGCGGGCACGGCGGCGGGTTAGAGTCCAGCGCCTTGCCTCGCCTTTATGGACCGCAGCCATGTGCCAGCGCGTCTCGACCCCTTGTGCGCCACCGTTTCCGGGTGTCAGCAAAAGCCCTAGTGGGGCTTGCCCCATCGTGCCGCCTTGTTCGGCAGCCAAGTGCATGCGACGCACCGGTGTCAGCCCCGGTGCGCCAGGTAGGTCGCCAATGACTAATGGAATCGCCCCGCTCCGCAGCGCCTCTTCCATACACCACAGCAGATCTTCGGCGCGGGTAGGGCGGACAAACAGGAAGCGGGCCGGATCGGCAAAGGCCATCATCCCGTCTGGGTTTAGCTGGCCGGGCTCCCATGCAGGAGAAATCCACAGGACCGGACCTTGTGTCTGACCGGCCAACCACATGGCAAAGCTGCGCCTGGCTGGACCGCAGGCCTCGTGCACGCGGGCTAGTTGCAGTGTGATCTGCGGATGAAGAGCAACCCCCGGCGTTTCACGCGCAGGTTTGCGGCCAAGAAGATGCGTAGACATACTGAAAGATTAACATTTTCCTATTTTGTTCTCAATCTGTAAAGTGACAGCAGGCCGCTTAACGGGACAAGATCAAGCGGCCATCAGAGAATTGAACCGCGGAAAAACGCTGTAGATAATCCATACCCAGCAAAGATTGGTGCAATTCACCTTCATTGACCCAGGCGGAAACATTTTTATCTGAAATTGGTCCCAGCGTTAAACTTTGAAGACGTACCGGAGCAGTACGGACTTCTCCGTTAGCTGTAAAAGCACGGCCAATATAATCAAGTTGATCGGGGTCGATCCCGACCCGTTTTGCATCCTGCGAACTTAGAACGATTTGGCTGGCACCTGTATCGACCAGAAACGTTATGGGTTCTCCATCCACCAGCATTGGAAGGTAATAATGCCCATCAACGGAACGAGGAACTTCAATCGAGCTTTCAGTGACGGAAAGATGCGCTGAAGGGCCAACAGTCGTGCGGATATCTTCCCACAGGCCGACAATAGCTATGACGCCGATAAAAATGAAAACCCAAGCCAAAGCCTGCTGCATAGTCTTACCAATCGACTGCCGGTTCTGTGTAAAGAACCACGCAAGCAAGGCCGCGCCCAGCAGGCTCAGGTAAGCCAATCTTGCTAAACTGTCGCCATCCAATCCCATGCTGTCACCCAGATAAGTTCACGTGTGCCCTATATGGGTATTTATGACGCAAAACCAAAGGCCTTGAGCCCGTCCAATATGAACTGAACTGACAGTGCCGCAAGCAACATGCCAAGAAGGCGGGTCAGGACATTCAGCCCAGTCTTGCCAAGAATTTGGCCGATCAAGCCCCCCGCCATAAAGAACGCTAGAACGACAGCCATGACCGCAAGCATGACTACGCAGGCGGTGACAATTCCCTGAATTCCTGGGTGCTCTCCTGCAAGCAGAATAATCGTCGCGATTGAACCCGGTCCGGCGACCAATGGAATGGCCAATGGGAAAACCGAAGGATCAGGATGCTCCTCCTGCTCAGCACGATCTTCCCGCCGCTTAGTCCGACGTTCAAACAGCATGTCGAGAGCGGTCAGAAACAGCAGCGCCCCGCCGGCCACTCTGAACGCCTCCATCGAGATGCCGACAAAACCAAGCACTGCCTCGCCAAAGGCGGCAAATGCAATCAATATACAGGATGCCGTCAGGCACGTTCGCAGCGCCGTTCGACGACGGTCGCGAGCGTCCATATCCTGCGTCATTGCAACAAAGATTGGCGTTGTGCCAAACGGGTCGATGACCACGAATAATGTAGTGAATGCAGTTACGAAGAACGCAAATTCCATCATTCCGTTGCGCTCTGCTGCAGTGTCATCAGAAGGTCCAACGCCGTTTGCGCCTGATGGGTAGGTACAAAGACATGGTCGTGGTGATAGCCCGCAATCACATTTGCTGGAATTCCTGATTTCGCCAAGGTGTCAGATACGGCGGCCATAAGGCCCACACCATCTAATGAGGAGTGCACTTGCAACGTTATGCAACGCATTGCGAGCGCGTCCGACGGGGCTGCATCGATTGGCACCACAAGCGAAAGACCTTCCGCTTCGACAATGCTTGCACGTGTTCCTTTGGGCCACACCTTATCTTTAGGCCAGATCACAAATGCGAACTCGCCCGGTTGGATTGCGGGGCGCATGCCTGCGATCATGGCTTTGGTTTCAAAAACGGGATCATTCATGTGGTTTCCGCCTGTTCCAGCCGTTCAGCCGCCGCGACCCACAGTGCCTCGGCTTTTTGCATTGCTTCGACCACTTCTGCAAATTTGCGGTTCCAGGTTTCCAAATCGTCGATCCTGTCGTCTTGGTACAACGCAGGGTCGGCCAGTTTCGTTGACAGTTTTTCGTGCATGTCAGTCAACTTTTCGATCCGGTCCTCGCATTTGCGCAGATCCGCGCGCATAGCCAACACTGCATCGCGGGAGGGCCGTTTGAGCTTGGGTGTCAAAGGTTTTTCTTTGATTGGTTTGTCCCGCGCCAAAAGCATTGAACGATAAGTCTCAAGATCACCTTCATAGGTTTTTACAGTGCCATCCGAGACCAGCCACAGGCGGTCTGCAACTAGTGACAGCAGGTGCATGTCGTGGCTGACTAGAATAACTGCTCCTGAATAAGCAGTTAACGCTTCGACCAACGCCTCACGGCTTTCGATGTCAAGATGGTTGGTTGGTTCGTCCAAAATCAGCATATGCGGCGCATCGATTGTTGCGATCAACAGTGAAAGCCGCGCTTTTTGTCCACCTGATAGTCGACCAACTTTGGTTTCCGCCTGATCGGCGTTTAACCCAAAACCAGCCAGCCGCGATCGCCACTTTCCAGGTGCCTCTTCCGGGCGAAGTCGCCGCAAATGATCCAGCGGTGTTTCATCGACATATAATTCATCCACCTGATGCTGAGCGAAATACCCTATCCGCATTTTCGAACTACGTGTCATTTTACCAGCCATCAAAGGCAACCTGTCCGAAAGCAGCTTTGACAGGGTCGATTTGCCTTGTCCGTTCTTGCCCAAAAGCGCGATCCGGTCATCCTGATCAATGCGGAGGTTCAACTTACGCAACACCTCAGTTTCGCCGTAGCCGGTCACGCCTCCTTCGAGCTGTATGATTGGCGGTGACAGTTCCTCGGGCTTTGGGAAAGAGAATGCGCGAAGTGCAGCCTCTTGCGGGGTCGAAATTAGTTGAATTCGCTCAATCATTTTCAGCCGGGATTGAGCTTGAACTGCCTTGGATGCCTTGTACCGAAACCGATCTACAAAGCTTTGTAGGTGTGCTATGCGCGCTTTGGCCTTTGCGTTCTCTGATTCCGCTTGTGCCAGCCGCTCAGCGCGGCGTTCGGCGAATTTATCGTAGGGCACCGAATAGTACGTTAAATTGCGGTCTTCCAGATGTAGGATCGACCCGACTGCGCGATTTAGCAAATCGCGATCATGGCTGATGATGATCACAGTGTGGGGGTATTTGGCCAGGTAACTTTCCAGCCACAATGAGCCTTCCAAATCTAGATAATTGGTTGGCTCGTCCAGCAACAAAAGATCTGGTTGCGAAAACAAGACAGCCGCCAAAGCAACCCGCATTCGCCAACCACCAGAAAAGTCCGAGCATGGCTTTAGCTGCTCATCATCATCGAACCCCAGTCCTTTGAGAATCGAAGCTGCCCGAGCCTCGGCCGACCAAGCGTCGATATCGGCAAGCCGGGTTTGTATCTCGGCAATACGATCTGCGTCCGACGCGTTCTCGGCTTCGGCCATCAACTCGCTGCGTTCGGTATCGGCGGCCAATACCGTGTTGATCAGTGATACCTCTGACGATGGCACCTCTTGCGCGACACCACCGATACGAGCACGTTTTGGAAGCGTGATTTCGCCAGACTCCAGTGCCAATTCCCCTCGGATCAGGCGGAAAAGCGTAGTTTTTCCGGTCCCGTTGCGACCAACCAAGCCGACCTTGTGACCAGCGGGTATTGTTGCGCTGGCCCCATCAAACAGCGGACGGCCTTCGATGGCATAATTTATGTTCTGGATCCTGAGCATGACGCGCTATTACCAGAGCAATAAAGTAGCCGCCAGCAGCTTGACGTGTTCAACGGATGTTCAATGTGCTAGCGCTGACCCGGCAAAATTTTTAATTCGGTTCATATCATGCGCGCGGCACGGACGCCCCCATCGTTGGTAACACTGGTATTTGCGACGGCGCTGTCGGTTTTGTCCCTGAATTTGTTTTTGCCTTCGCTCGCTCGAATGAGCGAAGATTTCCAGGTCGACTATTCGCTGATCAACATATCTGTAGCCGGATATTTAGCGGTGTCAGCCGTATTACAACTGATCATTGGGCCGCTGTCAGATCGTTTTGGTCGAAGACCGGTGTTGTTGATTTGCATGGGGCTTTTTGCATGTGCTTCGTTCGGCTGCGTTCTGGCCGAGACGATTTGGGTATTTCTTGGATTTCGTTTGTTGCAGGCATCTGTGGTTGCAGGATCAGTTTTATCCAGTGCCACGATCCGGGATATGTACCCGCCGAACGAGGCGGCCAGTAAGTTGGGGTACGTTGCTATGGCCATGGCGCTTGCCCCGATGTTAGGGCCAATGCTGGGCGGTGCACTTGATATGTTGTTTGGTTGGCGGGCGGGGTTTGTTTTTTACTCGCTAGCAGGCACAGGATTGCTGGCACTTTTGTGGGCGGACATGGGGGAAACCAATTCAGAACGCTCGTCTACTTTTAGCGCACAGTTAAGCGAGTACCCGCATTTGTTTCGGGCCCGCAGGTTTTGGGGTTATGCGCTTTGCATGGCGTTTTCAATTGGGGGGTTCTACAGTTTTATTACCGGGGCGCCGCTGGTCGCACAGGCGTGGTTTGATCTGACTCCGGCAATGTTGGGTTTGGGAATAGGCATCATTACGGGCGGGTTCATGGTCGGCAATTTCATAACGGGACGTATAGCCACGCGAACTAGGTTGACGACAATGATCCTGATAGGCCGGATATTCGCATCTGTTGGCCCGTTTGTTGGACTATCTTTGTTCCTTGCCGGCCAAGGCTCCGTGTGGGTTTTCTTTGGTTCGGCAATTTTCGTAGGTTTTGGAAACGGGCTAACGAACGCCAATGCATCGTCGGGATTAATGTCTGTTCGCCCGAAATTGGCAGGAAGTGCTGCAGGTTTATCTGGTGCTATGATCGTCGCACTTGGGGCGGTGCTCACCTCGATGACAGGTGCATTTGTTAGTCCAGCAAATGGGCCCTTTCTGGTACTGGGAATGATGTGCGCAAGTAGTTTTGTGGGGCTGCTTGCCGTGCTCTATGTACGATGGGTGGATGTGACTGACCCTTTGCCAGACGCAATCTGATCACCTGAGTGAACAGCAGCCATCATAACGCTTTTCTTAAGTTAAATACCATGCTACGCGGCGCGCGATGGATTTTGGCGTGGTGCAATCCGCGCTGGCAACTTAAGGAGAGGCCTACATGGCACTGGAACGCACATTCTCAATCATCAAACCGGATGCGACACGCCGCAACCTGACCGGCAAAATTAACGCGAAATTTGAAGAAGCCGGTCTGCGCATCGTCGCGCAAAAGCGTATCCATATGACAAAGGAACAAGCTGGCAAGTTTTATGAAGTCCACGCCGAGCGCCCTTTTTATGACGAGCTTTGCGAATTTATGTCCTCAGCTCCGGTCGTTGTTCAGGTTCTGGAAGGCGAAGGTGCCATAGCGAAAAATCGCGAAGTCATGGGCGCGACCAATCCCGCTGACGCGGCACCCGGAACCATCCGAGCTGAGTTCGCCGAGTCCGTCGGGGAAAACTCGGTTCACGGTTCAGACGCTCCTGAAACTGCCGCGGTAGAGATTGCCTACTTCTTTTCCGGAATTGAATTGGTCGGCTAGTGGGCCAACCGAAAATGTAAAGACGTCGCGCCCGATTTGTGGCGCGGCACTTTAAGTTTGTTCAAAGTCTTGAACATTAACGCGAACGCCAAGTGCATCCAGTTCTGAAATCATCTGGCTCGCCGGAGAGCTTTGCGCATTTGCTTTGATCAAGTCGAACCGCTCGCGCAAAGCTTTCTTTTCATCGCCTTTGCAATCGTTCCACGGGCGGCCCTGCAAGCCCATGACCAGAACGTAATAACCGATAAAGTGCGGTTTGGTGCCAGCAGTTAATAGCCTAGCGTATGCTTCGTCTGCTCCCAAATCTCGAAGCTCTTGCGCCGAATGAATTCCCGCGCGGGCGCAAGCGTCCTCATAGGCAGGGCCAAGGTTGCGAATGGAGGAGACAGGATCGGTCATGGCGCCGTTCTATCTGGACGCTGCCAATCTGTCACCCTGGTTTATTCATCAAACTTAAACACTTACGCTCACATTGAAATCGTGGCCAACTCATGCCGTATGGCAGTGGTTCAAAGCGGACCATAATCGACGTAAAGACGACCGTCTCTCAAGCGGTCAATTTTAAGTCAAAACACGGTCAGATTATTTTTCTGTTCTTAAAACCGGGCACATATTCGAATTGGCGAACACAGGGCTACATTTGTCAATTAATTCCGACTTATTCTTTAAGGAACCTTGATCGTATAGATAAGTTGAGATTTCATGACGTCATGCTGTCATAGGGGTGATGATGTCCAAAGTGAAAAAGAACACCTCATTAAGGTTGGACGGAAAAACTCCAAAGGCATTAAAGATCAGGGCCATCGAGGAAGGCAGCAGCGTTCAAAAATCGTTGAGACATTGGTTCAAGACTACCTGAATAAGGCGAAAAAGGGTTGAGCATGTCGGATGCAGATAACGATTTGGTAGTATTTCCCGGCGCGTTCGACTTGGATGTTGCTCTGCAAGCTGACAGTAACCTGACGCTGCAAGCTGAACTGCATCAGCAGAAAAAACCATTTGTCATTCTTGATGATCATGGCCAGTCCCTTCGAAATTCTGGATGTCTTCTGATCGAATCCGGAAATAGATTACAATTGCTGCAGCCGGACCAAGTGTGGGTTTCGCAGGCCGGCAAAGGCTATGGCAAGTTTGTGAATGAATTGCCTGATGGACCCGTTCGGGACTCCTTGGCTGGATTTCCACCGCTGCGCGCGTTGACAGAGATAGGCAGGGGGATCATCGAAACCGGCTCTTTAGCCGCGCTTGACGAATTGCAGAAAACAGTGGTCAGAGGCTCTTTTGTAGTACTAAGGTCCGATGCCGGGCAGGTTTCATTGGCTTCGATCCAAAGACTGCGTGGTTACGACCGCGCTTTTGAGACCGTTAAGGGCTCATTGCGTTCAATGGCCGGATCGCATCACGGCCTAGAAACCGTGTTCGGAGCTTTATTCCCGAATGTGGAACAATATCAAGCCAAGCCGACCATACACCTTGGCAAGTTGGAACCGGCGTCCGAGGCTGCGACGGAAATCATCCGAACTTTCATTGCCGTCGCGCGAAAAAATGAAGCAGGCGTGATTGCCGACATCGACACCGAGTTTCTTCACGATTACCGCGTGTCCTTGCGCCGAGTCCGGTCCGTATTGAGCCTTTTCAAAGGAGTTTTTTCCGACCAAGAGACTGCCGAACTTAAACGCATCTTTTCCGATCTGATGTCTCCAACCGGTCGGCTAAGGGATCTTGATGTCTATCTGCTGGAAAGAGAAAGTTACTTCAAACTTGTGCCGCCGTCTCTTCACGCCGGATTGGGCAAGATGTTTGATCAATTTGAAACAGAACGCGCACGTGAGCAGAAGAAGTTGTCTCGCAGGTTTCGGAGTGCCAGTTACGACCAGTCGATGAAAGAGCTGGCAGCTCAATTTGACGATCCAACGCGTTTGGAATTTGGCCAAAATGCCGACCTTGGTGCTTATAAATATGCTTGCTCTCTGATCTGGAAACGCTACCGAAAGGTCTGCAAGCTGGCTCGTAGTATCGATCCTGAAACCCCTGACGAGGCAGTTCATGAGTTGCGCATTCACTGCAAAAAGCTGCGGTACCTCATGGAGTTTTTTGCCCAGCTTTTCGATGCTAAGGCATTCAAAACAATTATCAAACCTTTGAAACGGCTACAGGACAATCTTGGAGATTTCAATGATTGTTCGGTTCAGCAAGACGCTTTGTTGGCTTTTGCTGTCCAACAAAGTTCCAGCTCGGGTCAAGTTGACGCGAATCTTGGATTGTCGGTTGGAGGATTGATAGCAATTCTCAACCAAAGGCAACAGGCTGAGAGGGAAAGGGTAGTCTCTAACTTCCAACATTTCGACAGTCCGGACATCCGAGAGCTGTTCTGTATCCTGTTTCAAACACCGGGGGACTGAGGAATGAAAATCATTGCCTGTTACAGCAATAAGGGCGGTGTTGGAAAAACTGCAACTTCGGTTAACTTGGCTTATGCCTGTGCACAGGCGGGAATGCATGTTTTACTGTGTGATCTCGATCCGCAAGGGGCATCTGGGTTTTACCTTCGGGTTAAACCTTCAAAGGAACTTACCGAAGCGCGTTTTTTCGAAGACGTCAAACGCTTTACCAAATCGATAAGAGCCAGTGATTTTAAGAACTTGGACGTATTACCGGCAAATATGACGTATCGCGATTTTGACGTCTTTCTATCCCGAATGCGCAATAAAAGATCGCGTTTGAAAAAGGCACTGAAGTCTGTTGGTGGGGACTACGACGTGATTGTTTTGGATTGCCCGCCAAACTTTTCGACCCTATCCGAAAACATCTTTAAGGCCGCTGATACTATTGTGGTTCCGGTTATTCCAAGTACCTTGTCTGAACGAACGTTCGACCAATTGGTCGGTTTCTTTGATGAACACAAACTTCCCAAGAAAAAACTACGCGCCTTCTTCTCTATGGTGCAGAGGCGTAAAAAACTGCACGTGGAAACGATAGCAGCCATGCGCAAGCAATACCGCAAGCGTTTTATGAGTACGAGCATCCCCTTTTCAGCTGATATTGAACGAATGGGTCTATATCGCGCTCCGGTCGTCACTTACGCCAGTCGGAGCGTTGCCGGATTGGCTTACAGGGAACTGTTCAAGGAATTGAACAAAGGGTTGGATTCAAAAAGATGAGCTTAGAAATTGAACGCAAATTTTTGGTCGCGACGATGCCTGACCTTTCGCAGACCCGCAAAGCGTTCGTGCGCCAAGGCTATTTGACCCACCCTGACGATTCGACTGAATTGCGACTTCGACAAAAAAATGACCAATATTTTATGACCCTTAAGGGAGGAGGTGACATCGCACGGGTCGAGCGTGAGGCTGAAATTTCAGGTGCGCAGTTCGAAATCTTTTGGCCTGAAACAGAGGGTAGAAGGGTAGAGAAAGAGCGCTACACTGGCTTACTGCCTGACGGGCGGACATTTGAGTTAGATGTATTCTTGGGCTCTCTTTCTTCTTTGTGTTTGGTCGAGATTGAGTTCAACTCCGAAGAAGCCGCGCGCGCTTATTCACCTCCTGATTGGTTCGGTGCGGATGTGACCGAGGATAAACGCTACAAAAACAAAACTTTGGCGATCAACGGCATTCCTAATTAGGGAGTCCGCGCCAGTTTCAAGATAGTTTCAAGCCCCGGCTGGCAATTACGTGCCATGAAAGCTCCGCCGTGCATGTGTGAAATGGCGGCGACTAAAGCCAGCCCCAAACCTGCGTTCCGTTGTGTTCTGGCTGGGTCCAGTGTGACAAAAGGCATTTGCAGGCGTGGAAGATCGGCCTCAGGCACCCCGGGTCCGCGATCTCGAACGCTTAATAGAGTGTATGGGCCATTTTCGCGGATTCCGATGGTGATTTTTGAGGCGTGCGGCGCATATCGCATCGCATTCTCCAGCAGATTGGACAGAGCTTGGGACAGCAGTGGGCGATGGCCCTGAATTGGTTCAGAAGCACCTACTACTTCAAGTTGTATGCCTTGATCGGACGCCACAGGTTCATACAGTTCCACTACGTCTTCGACTAGTTGGCGAAGGTTTATCGGTTCGAATTGCTCTCGGCCCAATCCTGCTTCGGCGCGTGATATTTCGGTCAATTGTGTCAGAACACGCAGAACATGATCGATCTCGCCAGTTGCCCGCGCCATGTCGACTTCGCGCTCTTCGTCGGTCTTTTCTGGTTCACTAAGCGCTTCGACACGTTGGCGCAGCCGCGACAGAGGCGAGCGCAAGTCATGGGCGATGGAGTTTGATGTGGTACGTAGATTACTAATCAGCTCTTCAATTCGATCCAGCATGTTGTTAAGCGTTCCGGCCACTTGATCGAACTCGTCTCCTGTTCCTCGCAATGGCATTCGAAGCGAAAGATCGCCCGAAACTATGTTGTCTGCAGTATCAGCGAAGTCCTTTAGGCGCGAGAAAACCAGCCTTGTAAGCAACCAGCCGGTCAATAAACTGAGCGCAAATGCTGTTAAAAGCGCCAGTCCGACCGTTCTGAATAAGATACGATCAAATTGCTGTCGCGCCAGGGCGTCGCGCCCGACCAAAAGACGCTCACCACCGGGAAGGCGAATTGATGCAGCAGAGATCGGCACGTATTCGTCAGTTTCGCCTTTTCGGAGCTGCAACTCGACCCAACCGCTGCCGGCTATTACATCGTCGGGCCAACTCACAAGGTTTCCGGCCAACTTGGTTCCTTGCCGACCGGTAAGCAAGTAAAGCGCGTCGCGATCCGCGGCGGTGGGAAGTCGTCGCTCTATCGCGTTCATCAGGCCGATCAAACCGCGCCGCTCATACTCGTCTGATAACCCGGTCAATTCTGCGGAGACAACGGACCTGGTTTCACTGGCGATAGTTCGGTTGGCCGTGACGTATACCATTGCCAGAATGGCCGCAGTCAACAATGTGCTGAGCACCATACTGGCCAGCACTAATCTTGTCCGGGAATTCTTTAGTGAAAGCAGAACGTTATGCATCCGAAACCATATATCCGGCGCCCCGGACGGTTTCAATTATCGGATCGTCGCCACCTTCGTCCAGCTGTCGGCGCAGTTTAGAAATATGGACATCGACGACATTCGTGTTGGGGTCGAAATGATAATCCCATACGCCTTCCAGCAACATTGTGCGGGAAACGACGCGGTTTTTGCGGCGCAAGAAAAACTCGAGAATTTGAAATTCGCGCGGCGTGAGCGTGATTTCGCGACCATTGCGTGTCACTTTGCGGGTCAGCAAATCCATCTCAAGGTCGCGACACCCCAAGGTGGCAGTTTCTTCCGACTCCTGAGGGCGGCGCAAGAGGGCTTCGATACGGGCATGGAGTTCCTGAAATGAAAACGGCTTAACCAAGTAGTCGTCTGCTCCGGCCCGTAGGCCTTTGACACGCTCGTCGACCGCACTCATGGCCGTAAGCATCAATACAGGGGTTTTTACTCCTGCAGCTCGCATCGACTTGATCAACGACAAGCCATCCAGCCCAGGCAGCATTCGGTCCAGCACAACAGCATCGAACCCGCCGTCAGTGGCATGGTACAGTCCTTCGCGACCATCAGAAGCGGCCTCGATTACATAGCCCTCTTCGCTAAAACCTTTGGCGATGAAGTCACGTGTGTCTTCGTCATCTTCAACGATCAACAGCCGTCTGCTCATGGTCGGGGCTCCCTTTACTCGCGATATAAACATAGTCTCTTCCTAAAAAAAACTGGCCGGGTGCATAGCCGCACCCGGCCTTTCCGACAGCACGTGGACAAACCGCGCTGGTCGGAATAGTGCGCCAGATCTCCCCATCACGTGGCGCACTTGGGCTTGGTGTCAGGCTATCTCGACTGCGACAAAGATCTGATTCCCGCCACGGTTGATCAACAGCAACGCAGGGTCAGTCTTTTCGCTTTCCAGCGCTGCTTTCAGGGCATCTGGCGTCACTGTGTCCTGATTTCCAATCCGAACGATGACGTCGCCACGCTGAAGTCCGGCTTTGGCTGCTGGGCTTTCAGGTTGCAATTCTGTTACAACCACACCATCCACTGTTTCGGACATGCCCATTTCAGTCCGGGTGCTTTCTGTCAGTGGTGCCACGGTAACGCCCAATGACGTGCCTTCAACCTTGTCGTCGGCGATGTTGTCGATCTGGGCTTCAGCCGATCGGTGTTGACCTATAGTCACTTCGATCTTTTGTTCTTTGCCATCGCGAAGAACGGTTAGAACGCTGTCAGATCCCACCTTGGTCGTGCCGACAAGGATCGGCAAATCGCTGCTGGAGTCGATGGCTTCATCGTTAAAGCTCAGGATAACGTCGCCCTGTTGAAGAGTTCCGTCCGCTGGGCTGCCGTCAACAACATCCGAGACCAACGCTCCCGAGGTTTCGTCAATACCGAGAGCTGCTGCCAGCTGAGGGCTGACATTCTGGATAGAGACACCCAACCAGCCGCGGCTTACCTGACCATCATCCCGAAGATCTGCGGTGATGTGTTCAACGATGTTCGAAGTAACAGCAAACCCAAGGCCCACAGAACCACCACTGGGTGAATAAATGGCCGAGTTCACGCCGATCACTTCGCCTTCCATATTGAATAGCGGACCGCCTGAATTGCCTTTGTTTATAGCTGCATCTGTTTGGATGAATTCAGCGTAAGGACCTTCAGAGATATTGCGGCCTTTGGCCGAAACGATCCCTGTGGTCACCGTCGAGCTAAGCCCAAACGGATTACCAATCGCAACAACATCTTCGCCAACGCGTATTACGTCGCTGTCGCCAAGCCGCACGGCTTGAAGGTCTTCACCGGCGTCAATCTTCAAAACGGCGATGTCGGTTAATGCGTCAGTGCCAACGACTTCCGCTTCGTATGACCGGTTGTCACTGAGACGTACAGTTACGGAACTGGCGTTGTCGACCACGTGATGATTGGTTACGATGTAGCCATCCTCATCAAGGACGAAACCGGAACCCAACCCTTGTCCAGGACCACGGTCGGGCATTTGAAAGCCTTCGGGCCCGCCAAAACGCTCGAAGAACTCACCGAATGGATGGCCTTTGAAATCAAAGTCTTGGTCACGAGCTTGCACTGGGGAAGATTTTTGTTCAGCGATGATTGTTACGACCGATGGTGAAACGGATTCCACAAGGTCGGCCAGAGCCTCGTCTGCCAAAGAGGGCAGGGCGGTCGTCGCCAGCAAGGCGGCACCAAGTGCGCCGACTCCGACCCAATTGGAAGTGCGAGGGAAAAGCAGTGAAGATTTACGGATGCTCATTATGACTCCTGTCTGTTTGGGCGGTTTGATCCGCGCTTATGGTCAGGAAATGACATCCGAGTGTTGGTGGATTCTGATCAAAAAATTAAGATACCTTAATTTTGCCACTTTTCGCGTTTCTAATACAGGATGAGAAACGAATCATGCCGACGCCGTGTGGCGAATCGGTCGTTTGGTGTCGATTTAAATGCTTATTGGCCGCAAGTGCGGATTTGATTCAATTTTGTTAACGATCAAGTCGAACAAGCTCGCTCTGTCAAGGCAATCAACTTAAAATTGTTCTCTTTGTTGTAGCCGTTGTGTGGTCTGGCGATCTAGTTCTGACAATTCAAATCGATATCTGCACAGCTATTTTATTGGATAGATAGTTGATCTGCGGGCAGGTTTTTAGAATCTACTTAAAGTAGAAACGGAGTTGGTTTGTTGTTGCGAAATTGCCAACCTGAAGGCGTCAAAATTAACCCTTTTGTCCAATT
Organism: Ruegeria sp. YKSD179; assembly: GCF_059612885.1. Classification (NCBI taxonomy): domain Bacteria; kingdom Pseudomonadati; phylum Pseudomonadota; class Alphaproteobacteria; order Rhodobacterales; family Roseobacteraceae; genus Ruegeria; species Ruegeria sp. YKSD179. The sequence goes on from NZ_JBXWRL010000005.1 coordinate 134,893, forward strand.
TTAGATTGTTTGTAGGCGACTGATAGGCGACGATGATCTTGCCCAAGTGAGGGGCCTGAGACACTAGGGGGTGTTGAAGGCACATCTCAGTCTCCATAGCGCGGAGCGGCATGTTAACGAGGGGGTCTTGTTTAGGTTCGGCAGCGGAATGGTCAGTAAGCCTATTAGGCTGAATGGCTGCGCTCGTTGAGATTGGTGAAAGTGGTAGTCCTGTTTTGGGCAGCAGCCCGGTCTGAAAAGACCGGGCTGTGTTTTGTTTGAAACTTACGTTAAGTCACTTTGCCCGCTTTGCCTGCCATTTTGCCCACTCTTCCGGCGTATCCAGATCCATCAATGCGTTTTGGTTGGGCAGTATCTGCAAATGTAGCCTGTCGATGTTGTTTCTAACGACCGCCTGCGCTCCGCTATCGCCGGATAACTCGGATAACTGGGGAAACAGAGAATGATGAAAAATAACCGGATGGCCGGGTTTTCCATCGTTAGTGGCTCCTCTCCAGATCAGGTTGTGTGGATGCGATATCATCGACTGTGAAACCGCCAATAGGTCATCACTTGTCAGTTCCGGCAAATCCGACAACAGAACCATAACTGCATCTGCTTTTTGGGGCACTCTGGTCAAAGCGCCTCGCAGACTAGCGTTCATCCCCTCTGAGGCGTTTGGGATTGGTTCTGCCAACACGTCCAGCCCTTTCAGAACCTCGTATCTGGGATGGGGCGCTGGAGGAAGGGCAACTATAACCGGCCCAACTGGTTCGGCAATCTGCGCCATGCGGCGAAGCAGCGGAACACCGTCAATCTTTTGCATCAATTTGTCTGCGCCGCCCATACGTTGGGACTGGCCAGCGGCCAACAGAATGACTGGTATCTTTTTCATGTCGTTACCATGTAACCCAAGCGGGGTTATGTCATCCCCGCATTCTGTCTCCGCCTGGGTCAAAAAGAGGCTCCAATATTACCCGCGCTTTTCGCATCTGCCCCAGTATTTCGATCTCAACTTCCAAGCCATCGCTTACTCGTTCGATAGGTAGAAATCCCATCGCCACGGATTTTTGAGCATAATGTGAATACCCGCCCGAAGTACAGAAACCGACAACGTTTCCATCCAACCAGATCGGTTCATAAGCATTCACATCAGCGTCGGCGGCATCCACCTCGAATGAGACGAGTTTTCTGGTCAACCCCTTGTCTCTTTCAGCCTCCGCAGGTGCACGACCAATGAAATCCGCATTTTTGGAAAACGCGATAAAACGATCCAAGCCGGTTTCAGCCGCTGTATAGTCCGGCGAAAATTCCCGCATCCATGACCCAAAGAACTTATCCAGTCTCAAGCTCATCATTGCCCGCATTCCAAACGGTTGCATACTGTGCGGCTTTCCAGCCTGCCACAATGTTTGCCAAAGTTGGCGCTGAGCCATCGGATCGCAGTAAATCTCAAAGCCAAGGTCGCCGGTGTAGCTTACCCTTTGAACGGTACAGTCGGTCATGCCAACGATCATGCGGCGGACATCAAGAAACTTGAAATCCTTGATGTCATCTCGCGTGCATTCGGCCAATACACTTGCGGCTTTCGGCCCTGCTATCTGAAAACCATTCAAACGGTCACTAACGTTTTCGACAACGACGTCTTCTTGAGCATTCCGCTCAAACCAACGCATGTGAAAAGCCTGACTGCCGTATGATGCAGTCAGTTGAAATTCGGTCTCGCTAAGGCAGCACACAGTGAAGTCCCCAATCAGCTTGCCTTTGTGAGACAACATTGGAGTTAGCGACAAGCGGCCAGGCTTTGGCATCCGGCCTGCCATGATCCGATCCAACCATGCACGGGCACCCGGACCGGTGATAAGGTACTTACCGAAGTTGTGGACCTCGTTGATGCCGACACCGTTTCGCACGGCTCGCACCTCACGCCCGGTCGCGTCAAAGGCGTCTGACCTGCGAAATGACGGTGTTTCATATCCCGGTTCACCGCACTGAGCAAAATAGTTGGGCACTTCCAGCCCGTATTGCTGTCCCCATACTGCGCCCATTTCGCTGAAAATATCATACATGGGCGTTGTTCGATTGGGGCGCGCGGCGGGCAGTTCTTCGTTTGGGTAAGCGACGCTGAAACGTTTCTGATAGTTTTCAATCACCTTGGGCCGTGTATAGCCAGGGCTAATCCAGTCTCCAAATCTAGCTACGTCCATGGCGAAGACGTCTCGTTCCGGCTCGCCTTCGATCATCCATTGAGCAAGGGTTAAACCCACGCCTCCGCCCTGACTAAACCCGGCCATCACACCGCAGGCGGACCAATAATTTCTCATCCCCGGTACTGGCCCAACCAGTGGGTTTCCGTCAGGCGCAAAGGTAAACGGGCCATGAATGACCGATTTTATGCCTGCCTTGGCAAGAACCGGAAACCGACGATAAGCGAACTCGATACTGTCAGTGATTTTGTCGTAGTTGTCAGGCAGTAACTCGTGCCCAAAGCTCCACGGCGTTCCGTCAACTGCCCAAGGTTTGCAAGGCTGTTCGTAAAAGCCGATGCAAAGGCCGCGTCCCTCTTGCCTCAAATAGCTTTCTCCGGCTGGGTCCATGACGTGTGGATGCTCTCCACCGGCGTCGATAATAGCTTCGATTTCTGGAATCGCGTCAGTTACTAGGTATTGATGTTCCATGGGGTGCAGGGGGAAATAGATGCCTGCCATTGCTCCGACTTCGCGTGCCCAAAGCCCGCCCGCGTTTACAACGTGTTCTGCATGAATAGTTCCCTTGTCCGTTACAACGTTCCATGTGCCATCGGCGCGCTGATTGGTTTCGACCACCATGCAATGAGTTTCGATTGCTGCGCCACCCATCCTGGCAGCCTTGGCATAAGCGTGAGTGGTGCCTGACGGATCAAGGTGTCCATCCAATGGATCATATAGCGCTCCAATAATGCCATCGGTGTTCGTTGTGGGCGCGATCCGCTTAATTTCCTCGGGCCCGACAATTTCAGTTTCAAGACCCATAAACCGATGCTTGGCCCGCTCGGCCAACAACATGTCGAAGCGGTCTTGGTTGTCAGCCAGAGTAATACCGCCGACATGGTGCAGCCCACAGGACATTCCGGTAATCTCTTCCAGCTCTTTGTATAATCGGATCGTATATCCTTGGAGCGCGGCCATGTTAGTGTCGCCGTTAAGCGTGTGGAAACCTCCTGCCGCGTGCCATGTTGAGCCCGAAGTCAGCTCGGACCGTTCCAATAACATCACGTCCGACCAACCTAACTTAGTCAGGTGGTACAATACGGAACACCCTACTACTCCGCCGCCAATGACGACCACCTGACATGCGTTTTTCATCTGCGCCTCCAATTGTTGCCGAGACGGTGCAAGGCAGAGCGATACTGTTCTGTCGCAGGAACGACCGAAATTGTCGTTTTCACCAAGCGAGAAACATCGTTTACAAGGGCCTGACTTTCAGGCCAGTAATCCGGTTGCCCTCGCGGGCTGTCACTTCGAAACGGAATCCATGAAATGAGAATACCTGACCGACGGTAGGGATCATCTGAGCTTCGTGAATGACAAGTCCGGCAACCGTGTTTGCCTCCTCATCGGGTAAGTTCCACTCGAGCGCGCGATTTACATCGCGGATCGTCATGGCACCTTCGACAAGATACTGGCCGTCTTCCGTTCGGGTGACAGGTACTTCTTCGTCAATGTCGAATTCGTCAGCGATTTCGCCAACGATCTCTTCCAGAATATCCTCCAGCGTGATCAGACCGCGTAACGATCCGTATTCGTCAACCACAAGGGCAAAGTGGCTGTGCATTCGTAAAAACTCCCGCATCTGGTCATCCAGCGTTGTCGTCTCGGGTACGAAATAGGGATCGTTCGCCACTTTTGAGATATCAAATGTTTTCAATCGCTCTGTGTCGCCATCTGCTCCCCCGGCTTGAGCGTACATCGCTCGAAACAGGTCCTTAGCATGAACAACCCCTACGATGTTTTCCGGTTCGTCCCGGAACACCGGCAGGCGAGTATGCTGACTTTCGAGACACTGTTTTAGAATGGCTTCGGGTTCGTCGTCAGCATCGATCATCTCGATGTTTGATCGATGCAGCATGATCTCTTCAACGGCGCGGTCTCCTAGGTCCAACGCGCCAAGAATGCGATCCCGGTCTTCTTTTTCAACGACGCCTTCGGAGTGGCCCAGTTGCAAGGCTCCAGCAATTTCCTCTCGTACTGCCAGAATGTTGCTGTCAGGGTCGATTTGCACGCCAAAAATACGTAATACACCGCGTACCAAAAGACGCACCGCAGCAACGATGGGTGAGAAAACGGTCACAACGATACTGATGACCGGAGCGACTGCTGCCGCTGCCTTTTCCGCGTTCGTAATAGCGTAGGTCTTGGGCAACACTTCCGCGAAGATCAACACCAGAAAAGTCATGACAAGGGTGGCCAAAGCGACGCCACTTTCACCGAACAGCCGTGTGAATAGGGCTGTTGCCAGCGAAGCCGCAAGGATGTTCACCAGGTTGTTGCCTAGCAGAACCGATCCAATCAGGCGTTCGTTGTCGTCGGTAATGTCCAAAGCTTTTTTAGCACCCCTCGATCCCTTATCTGCCTGCGCCCTCAGCTTGCCTCGGGATGAAGCAGTAAGCGCGGTTTCCGATCCGGAAAAAAAGCCCGAGAGCACTAGCAGGAGGAGGATGGAGCAGGAAGTGATCCAAAAAGCGCCATCTAGCAGAGAAGGAGTGGGTTCCATCGGTCCTTGATAATTACTGTTTCTGCATCCGTTATGGGGGTGCGGCCTCGTGCAATCAAGGGTTTAGCCCTAGTTCGACCCACCATCTTTGGCCAAAGGGTGGTGTTCCAGCACCAGCTTGGACAGGCGCTCGTCCAGAACATGGGTGTAAATTTCAGTGGTAGCCACGTCAGCGTGACCCAGCAGGGTCTGAATGGATCGCAGATCCGCGCCATTTGCTAAGAGGTGGGTAGCAAAGGCATGACGAAGGGTATGAGGGGTGACTTTCTCAGGTGAAACGCCGCCCTCGACCGCCAATTCCTTCACCAACAGAAAAAAACGATGGCGCGTTAGGTGCCCTGATTTTCCTCGCGAAGGGAACAGAAAACGGGATCTTTGAACGCCTTTGGCAACTGCCTGATCTTCGGCCTCATCCCGCAAGATCAACCAGGCGGCCAGCGCGTCCCGGGCTGGCGGAGACAGAGGAACCATCCTTTCCTTGCCGCCTTTACCCAAAATAAGCAACATGCGTGGATCGCCGCGTGCAGATGAAACTGGCAACGACACCAGCTCTGTCACGCGCATTCCGGTTGCGTAAAGAAGCTCCATCAAGCACGTATTTCGGATTTTGTCGCTCGTACTGCGACCTGTTCGACGAGCGGCCTCAAGCAGGCGATCTACCTCGGCTACATCTAGCGTTTTCGGCAAGCGTTTCTGCCGCCCCGGACCTTTTATCTGAATGGCGGGGTTCGTTTCGCGCCAGCCTTCCTCGAATGCAAATCGGTAAAGTTGTTTTATCGCGGATAGCCTACGTGCCAGCGTGGAGCGGGATAACCCCTGGGCATCGCAGTCAATTAGATAGCCTTCGATCTGGTCTCTGCTGGCCAAATTAAATTCAGATTTGTGGCGATCCAGCCAAGACGAAAAATCTTGCAGATCACGGCCATACGCCAGAAGCGTGTTGGTGGCCGCTCCAAGTTCGGCCGCCTGCGCTTCCAGGAATGTTGAAATCCATAAGTCCTGAGAGGCCGGTGAAGGCATGGTCAGGCTCCGCCTAAGATCATCAATTGTAAAGCCGCGCGTCTTGCCGTGTTTTCAAGCCCCACTCGACGGAATGCGGCGATTGCAGCAGTCAAATCGACCAAGTTTCCGCGGGCACCATGACCAAATAGTGTCATAGATTCCAAAATTGCTTCACCTAATTGGCCGTCGTCCAACAGAGCTTCGATTTCGGAAGGGATAGGCGCTGACCACACAAAACCTTCAGAGATTGCGTCCGCAAGCGGTGAAGGGGACTGAGCACCACTTGGGTCTCCAAGTGCCAACGCTGCCAGAAACTGGTTCTCGGTTGGTCCTTCCGGCACTGTGCGAGCCACATCTTCGTAAATTTCGGACAGCAACAAAACGCGCCACCGTAAATTTTCTGCTTCCGGGTCCGACAATGGCAAGTTTGCCAGTCTTTCAGCGAACAGTTCAGCAAAAGGCACTTCGAGTCCAATATTTTGCATCTGCTGCCAAACAATAGTGAGGCGCTTCGCTATTTCCTGCCGGTCGGTCGATTGAAGGGCCGACTCAAACTTCTGAACAGCAGATACCCTGTCCCAGACGGCGCCTGATGCCGCCGGAGATCTTTCGGTGTATAACCCAAGCAATTGATTGGGTGTCAGTGCCCCAATTCGGGTCAGGCGTTCCGCCGCTTCAATCTGAGCTTTCCACCCCGCAACATCGCGCAAATCTGCATTTGCAAAGGCGCGCGGTAAAGATGCGGTTGGCAGACGCTCTCCAATCGCCTCAAACAACCGGAAGGTCAGCGGATCCGGGCTTTCGGGTTCCGGAAGGTAATCTGCTCCCTCAAACAGTTCGGGACTGAGAAAACGATCCAAAAGAGCCAGCTCCTCTGGCGGCAAAATTTCTAATGCGTGAGCAGCCTCAAGCGTCAGGGCTGCCGACGCCCAGTCACCCCTTCGTGCCTTGCAAAAAATTTGCGCGGAGTAATCTCGCGACAGACTGGGCTGCGCGATTAGGGCACTGCAGCTTCGGTCTTCGTCCCCGGTCAGTAGTGTTGCGTCAAACCATTTCTGAAACCGCGACTGCGTATCGGTTGGACCCGCCAACTGAACGAGCGATTGAACCGGATCGGCAGCTCCAAGCTGCATCAAACGGTTCAGTCGGGACATTAAAAGTTGATCTTGCGTATCGGGCCCAGAGGGTGGGCGGGCTTCGGATAATAGCAGCGTAAACAGGAGCCGTTGCATGGCTGGGATAGACTTGACAGGTACACGCCGGATCAATTCATCCAATCGATTGGGATCGCTGCCTTGCCACATGGTTACAGGCAGTCCCGTGACAGAAGAAGAAACTAGCCCCAGAGGTGGCGACAAAGATTCGAGTGGAGTCACTTGAACGTCAGGCTGCAATCCTGTCTCGGTCACTGGAGGCTCAAGCAGAACGGTACCCGGCAAGTTTTCCGGCGGATTAGTCAACCAGTCGATCACCGACAGCGGTTTTACACTCTGAGCTTGCGCTGCCCCCGCCAGAGACATTGCTAAAAGGGCAGTCCTAATCGGCATTCAAGTTGACCGGCTCGCGAATTTCACTTTGAGGTGCCGAAAAGTCCGCGCCAAAAAACGGACCTAGGTATGCGTAGCCCACCAACCCGATGAAACACAGGCAAATTAGGTACAGGAAGAACTTTATTATGCGGCCCATGGTAAACGCTGCCTCATTTTTTCATTTTGTCCAAGTTATAACTGGCATTTTCTCCAAGATCACGTCATTCAAGATGAAATGAGCGAATTACAGCAAAATGCACCTTTGGATAAGCCGCCGCAGCGTTTTGACCTGCGCAAAACGGTTGTTTTGGTCGGTATGATGGGCGCAGGTAAAACAGCAGTAGGTCGATCGCTGGCCATGCGTCTGGGTGTCCCCTTTTTGGACAGCGATGCCGAGATCGAATCGGCCGCTAATATGACCATTCCAGAAATTTTCGCACGAGATGGAGAGGCGTTCTTTCGTGAAAAGGAAAGCCAAGTCATAAGCCGGCTGCTGGATGAAGAAAAATGTATTCTTTCAACTGGCGGCGGTGCCTTTCTATCGGAAAGAAACCGCAAGATGATCTCAGACAGAGGTGTTTCGATCTGGCTGCGAGCCGATCTTAGTGTGTTATGGAACCGGGTACGCCACAAGGATACGCGTCCACTTTTGCGCACCTCAGATCCACATGCGACCTTGCGCGCGCTGTATGAAGACCGGATTCCGGTTTATTCGCAGGCCGATTTGGTGGCGGAATCCGACGGTGAAACCGCAATCGAGGACATGGTCGATCGGGTATTGGAAGCGTTGGCGACGCGCCCGGATGTTTTGGAACTAAAGTAAATGCATCAATCAGTACATGTAGAGCTGGGCGAGCGCTCATATGACGTGGAAATCGGACCAGATCTGTTGCCGCAGGCCGGCGTGCGTATTGCCCCACTATTACCGCGCCCTCGCGTTGCCGTTATAACCGACGAGACAGTTGCAGCATTGCATTTGGAAGCTCTGCGGGATGGGTTGGGTTCGGCTGGAATTGAAATGACGTCGCTTGCTTTACCTGCGGGGGAGGCTACTAAGAGTTGGCCACAATTTGAACGTGCCGTTGAATGGTTGCTGTCAGAAAAGGTCGAGCGGCGCGATGTTGTTGTGGCACTTGGCGGTGGCGTGATTGGCGATTTAGCAGGTTTCGCGGCCGCGGTTCTTCGCCGTGGCGTTCGTTTTGTACAAATCCCTACGTCGTTACTGGCTCAAGTTGATAGCTCGGTCGGGGGCAAGACCGGGATCAATGCGCCGCAGGGCAAAAACCTGATCGGAGCCTTCCATCAACCGTCTCTGGTACTTGCGGATACTTCAGTTCTCAGCACACTTAACGCCCGAGACTTTCTGGCTGGCTATGGGGAGGTGGTGAAATACGGATTGCTGGGCGACGAGGATTTTTTTGAGTGGCTTGAGGCGAATGGTCCAGCATTGTCATCTGGTAATATGTCAGCACGGGTGCAAGCTGTTACCCGTTCGGTACAGATGAAGGCCGATATTGTCGCGCGAGACGAAACCGAGCAAGGGGATCGCGCCTTACTGAATCTTGGCCATACTTTTTGTCATGCTCTTGAGGCAGCAACCGGCTATTCTGACCGTTTGCTGCATGGTGAAGGCGTGGCAATCGGATATGCTTTGGCGTTTGAGTTATCTGCGCGGCTGGGACTTTGCGCACAAGAAGACCCAAGCCGAGTGCGCGCGCATCTGCGTGCGATGGGAATGAAAACGGATTTGGCAGACATACCTGGTGATTTGCCCGATGCGGCGGCTTTGGTCGCCCTAATGGCACAAGATAAAAAAGTAGTAGACGGCCAGTTAAGGTTCATTCTGGCCCGCGGTATCGGGGAAGCTTTCGTGACATCGGATGTTCCGCAAGAAGCAGTCGCTTCGGTTCTTCAAGACGCGTTGGCCAATCGCAGATCGAATTGATCAACGTCCGCTTATCACCATCAGCTCACCGATGTTTTCGCGCGTGATGTAGCCGACGATCTTTCCAGCTTTGGTTTTGACTGCAATTGCTGGAGCGCCCATGTGCAAGCCGTCAAGAACATCGTTTAGCCCACTGGTCAAAGCGACTTGCGGGATATCGACATCCATGATCGAGGTGATCGGATCGGATCTTGGATGTTCGCTGGCAAGAGCGCTCAAAAGGCGATTGCGCGTGAGGAACCCAAGAAGACGGCCGTGTCCATCTAAAACGGGAAACTCGGGCTGTGTCGTATGAATGACTGCCTGCGCCGCCATATTCAGAGTGTCATTTGGTGATAGCGATTGGAATTCGGTGATCATTGCGTCACGTGCCAATACTTTGCGGGTTACGGCGCGCAACGCTACATCCTGACTTTCAGCATTTGCTGCAATGAAAACGAATACTGCAATCAAGACGAGAATTGGATTACCTGTGGTCAATCCGAGAAACCCGAGGCCAACAGCAACCATCTGGCCACTAACAGCCGCTATGTGTGTGGCTTTGACGCGGTCCATTTTCAGGCACAACAGCGCCCTAAACACACGTCCACCGTCCATTGGAAATGCCGGGATCATGTTAAATGCGGCCAAAAGCAGGTTCACGAACGCAAGGCGTCCCAACAAATTCCCGTGGCCTGAATCCAACTGAGCAAGTGTATCGACCTGCGTACCCGAGCCTAACACCATAAGAATTGCCCATATGACAACATTTACGGCAGGTCCGGCTAAAGCGACCCAGACTTCTTGGATAGGATTTTCAGGCATCCGCTCCAGCCGGGCCAACCCGCCAATCGGCAACAAGGTAATGTCTGGTGTACGGATGCCATACCGACGTGCCATTAGCGCATGGCCAAATTCGTGAGCGACAACGCAGGCAAACAGGGCCACAACAAATATGAGATTGTTTATCGCCGCCGGCCATCCGCCTTCGGAGTAAGCAGCGAACCCGATCCACGCAAGAAGCAGGAAAAAGGTGGCATGCACCCTAAGCTCTGAGCCGAACAATCGCCCAAGAGGGAAGGACCATGCCATTTCTATCTCCGCTTTTCTTAGAATGGAATCTCGTCGTCGTCGATCCCGCCCGATGCAGGTGCAGGTGCGTTGGACGATCCGCCATATGGGTCGCCATAGCCACCACCGGCTTGACCGCCGCCGAACCCGCCTCCGCCGCCTTCACCGCGTGCATCCAACATTACGAGCGTTGAACCAAAGCCCTGCAGGACGACTTCGGTCGAGTAGCGGTCCTGCCCGGACTGGTCTTGCCATTTTCGAGTTTGCAATTGCCCTTCCAGATAAACTTTCGAGCCCTTGCGCAGGTATTGCTCAGCGACCCTGACAAGACCTTCGTTGAAGATCGCGACCGAATGCCATTCCGTACGTTCTCGGCGTTCCCCGGTATTGCGGTCTTTCCAAGTTTCCGATGTCGCGATCCGCAGGTTGCAGACTTTACCGCCGTTCTGGAAAGTCCGCACCTCAGGATCGCGGCCCAAATTGCCGACCAGAATGACCTTGTTGACTGAACCCGCCATTTAAACCTCGTTCTTTTCTGACTTGTGGACACCCGAATCTGGCGCCCAATTCTGGAATCGACCCTATACGGCCTGTGCCAGGGTTAAAACATCGATGATCATGCAACTTTCGCTGCAAAAATTTTAGGACTGCGTTAACCAAGCTTTCATTTTGGGGTCTGATACTTATAATTGGTCTGGTTGATATGCGAACGGGATTGCCTTTAATGCGTGTTCTGGTGAGTGGTTTTGCGGCTTTATGTCTGTGCCTGACGTCCGTTCCGGTGCATTCGCAGGTGCTATCTACCAAGAATCGCAAGGCGATTTTTCTAAAGCAAGCCAGAGTGTTAGATAATCGCGCTGCGACGCAGTATCGCGATTCCGAACGCCTGAAGCCAAAGTCCGAAACATCCGGCTTCTCCAAGCGGTACACCGGAAGTTACCGGGGTCAGTTTCTGAATCATGCGCGAAAGGCTGCGCGCAAACATGACGTGCCAGAGGAGCTGTTTCTGCGCCTTGTGCAACAAGAAAGCGGATGGAATCCGGGTGCGGTGTCCCATAAAGGCGCACTTGGGTTGGCTCAGTTGATGCCCCAGACCGCACGATTGCTTGGCGTTGACCCGTACGATCCGATCCAAAATCTCGAAGGTGGCGCTCGATATCTGTCTTGGCAATATCGCAAGTTTAAGTCTTGGCGATTGGCGCTGGCTGCTTACAATGCCGGACCTAAGGCGGTTGAGCAGTATGATGGCATCCCACCATATGCCGAAACCCAGAATTACGTGAAAGTCATCTGGGGCGGTTAAAATTCCAAACAACGTTTGGATTGACCAAATTGCAAACCCAAGGCGCATTGTGGGCTGGTTTGATCAACCAGCCCTTTTCTGCGTCAAAAAATACGCTATTCGGCCGCAATTTTGATGACGGGTTCCATACGCGCCAGAATGTCCTCGGCCAGATGGCATTTGACCTGATGGCCGTCAGCGAGGGTTTGCACTGGGGGTACATGGGATTCACAACGACCGTCCGGAACTTCGGATTTCCAACGGCACCGGGTTTGGAACGGACAGCCGGGTGGGGGGTTCATAGCCGACGGGATATCGCCCTCTAAAACGATGTGTTGTTTTTCTACTGAAGTATCCGCAATAGGAACCGCACTCAGAAGGGCCTCGGTGTAGGGGTGATAAGGGGGGCTGAACACTTGATCGGTGGTGCCCAGCTCGACCACGTGACCCAGATACATAACCATGACCCTGTCACTCAGGTAGCGAACAATGGAAAGGTCATGGCTAATGAACAATAGCGTGGTTTTTTGTTCGCGCTGTATTTCCATCAATAAATCCGTGACTGCAGCCTGCACCGAAACGTCCAAGGCTGAAACCGGCTCGTCAGCGACCACAATACGGGCGTCGCCCGCAAAGGCACGCGCGATGCCAACACGTTGCTTTTGACCGCCTGACAACTGTCTCGGCATCCGATCCGCAAAGGCACGTGGCAGCTTGACAAGGTCCAGCAGCTCTAGCATGCGTTTTTTGCGCTCGGCTTCCGAATTTCCAACACCAAAGATTTCCAGTGCTCGAATAATCTGACGTCCAACTGTCATCGAGGGATTTAATGTGTCGAACGGGTTCTGGAAAACCATCTGAACCTCGCCCACGGTTTTGGCGTCCCGTTCTTCGATGGGCACGTCTTCGATATTGCGATTATCCAGCAAAATTTGTCCGTCGGTAGCTGTCTCAAGCCCCATCAGGACCTTGGCAAAGGTTGATTTGCCACATCCTGACTCACCTACAATTGCCAGAGTTTCTGATTCGTGTGCCTCGAAACTTAACGTTTCATTGGCTTTGACTACTTTCTTTTCACCGCCGCCGAACAAGGCGTTTGCCGCAACCTCGTAATATTTCTTGAGGTTGTCCATCTTAAGTACCGTGCGACCGATGGCACCTTTTTCTTTTTGTTCCGCCGCTGCGATTGGCGCATTCCAATCGATTTCCTGGAATTTCAAACAGCGCGTGTGATGGCGATCATTCCCCGGCACAGCTTGCATTAATACATCCTGCGCATCGCAACGACCCTCTTCGAAGTAGTCACAGCGTGGGCCAAAGTTACACCCTGGCGGGCGTTCATGCGGCAGGGGGAAGTTGCCGGGAATTGCCACCAGCGGCCGCGAATTCTTGTCAGCGCCGGGCAATGGGATAGACCGAAAGAGCGCCTGAGTATAGGGGTGCTGCATTTCGTCGAAAACGTCATGGATTGATCCGCGTTCGACCGCTTCGCCTGAATACATCACGCACAGCCTGTCGCAGGTTTCCAGCACCAGGCCAAGGTTGTGCGAAATGAAAAGCATCGAGGTGCCGTATTTCTTGCCCAGATCTTTTACCAGTTCTACTACTGCCGCTTCGACTGTCACGTCCAAAGCGGTCGTCGGTTCGTCTAGGATCAACAAGGCGGGTTTGGACATAAGTGCCATCGCGATCACGATGCGCTGCTGTTGTCCGCCGGACAACTGATGCGGGAAAGAGTTCAGCATACGCTCGGGGTCAGGCAGGCGAACGTCAGTGACCACTTCCAAGGCCCGCGCATAAGCCTCTTCTGCACCGACTCCTTCGTGGATCATCGGCACTTCCATCAACTGCTTGCCGATTTTCATCGCAGGGTTAAGCGAAGCCATCGGCTCCTGATAGATCATCGCAATTTCATTACCGCGAATGTCTCGCAGTTCTTCTGTCGTCATCTCGGATAGATCGCGGCCTTTAAACTTGATCGAACCGCCAACAATGCGACCGTTCTTTCCAAGATCCTGCATCACGCCCAACGCGACAGTGGATTTTCCGCAACCAGATTCACCGACCAGCCCAACAGCCTCACCGGGTTCAACACTGACTGAAAAGTCCATTACTGCGGGAATTTCCCTGAGGCGAGTGAAAAATGAAATGGACAGTTTGTCGATCTCTAGTATTGGGCCGTCGTAGTCCGCCAGTTTGTTCATCTTCTATCTCCTCGCGAGAGTCGGGGGTTTTCCCGTCATCTTGCTAAAAATACGTCATGCACCCGGGGGCGCTGGCCCCCGGATTTGATCACGTCAATCCTTCAGACTTTCTTCTCGCAATCCGTCTGCCAAAAGGTTCAAGCCAAGAACCAGCGACAGAAGGGCCAAAGCAGGCGGAAGGGCAGGGTGCAAATAAATCGAAAGAAGCTTACGCCCCTCATTGATCGTTGAGCCCCAGTCCGGGCTTTCCGGTGGCAAGCCAAGACCGAAGAAACCCAAGGTTCCTAAAAGGATGGTGGTGTACCCAATACGTAGACAGAAATCGACGATCAGCGGACCGCGCGCATTCGGCAGAATTTCCCACAGCATGATGTACCAAGGACCTTCGCCCCTGGTTTGAGCTGCAGCAACGTAATCTCGGGTTTTGATGTCCAGTGCCAGGCCACGCACAATACGGAACACGGTTGGCGAGTTTACAAAGACAACCGATACAAACACCACAAGAATACCACCGGGGATGTCAAACAGGTCCAGATAGGTCGGCAATCCCCAGATACGGTAGCTATCGGTATTTATGATGTAACCGCCTGTCGAGATTAGCGATAGGTAGAGCCAGATCGAGACACCAAGAACCCCGATCAACAGAGGCGTCCGGAATTTTGGGCGGGTGTAGTAACGCGAATTCAGCAAAACGCCCAAGAACAGTATCGGAAAGACGAATAGCACGGCTGCCATATAGTTCGGCACGCCGGTTGCGACGATCTCGGGAGTGACCAGCAAGTAGAACAGCAAGATCACCGGGAATGCCAAAATCAGGTTCGCCAGAAACGACAAAAGCGTATCAAGACGTCCACCATAATATCCGGCAGGCAAACCCAACGTGATCCCGACCATGAAGGCAAACATCGTCGCAAGAGGCGCAATTTGGACAACGATCCAAGCACCCTTGACCATGCGACTGAAAACATCACGAGCCAGATTGTCGCCGCCGAGCAAGTACCAGGAATAGGCACCTTCTTCCGAGCCGGGTAGCGGTGTTCCGGGCACCTTGTTTTTCATTCCCGAAACCTGAGCCAATGGATCGTGAGTGACGATTAGGTCCAGCGCACCGAATATTCCGGTGAAGACCCAGAACATCACAAGACCAAATCCGATCATCCCTATGGGGCTGTCGAATAGTTTACCGTAAAGCCCAAGTTTGCGTTTGAACGCAATAGACATGGCATAAAGTATGATCAGCGATAGCCAGACAGGTAGGAATTGCTGCGACATCGCTCCGATAATTCCAGCGCCGGTTCCCAACAGAATGCCCAGCACGATATAAGCGACCGCTAGACCCACGCTTGCCAAAAAGCTGTAACGCAGCACCGATTGAATGAGGTTCCGTACACCAGAGCCTGATGTCAGAGTACCATCCGGGTTCACGGTCATCTGTGGTTCGGGTAGGATGATGCTCGCCAGGATCCACACGACAATCGACAGAGCCATCAGAGCAAGAGCGACGGCCAGCAGCGGGTTCAGAAAGGCGATAGAGCCGGTCCAGGTAAGAGGTTCCATGTCCTATCCTCCCTTATGAAATACGGATGCGTGGGTTGAGGTAAACATAGCCGATATCCGAGATCAGCTGCGTAACCAGCACCACAAAGACAGACACGACCGAAATTGCCAGCAATAGCTGGATGTCGTTGTTCCCCGCCGCCTGAACCAGCGCCCAACCAAACCCTTTGTAATTGAAAAGGGTCTCTACGATCACCACGCCGTTCAGAAGCCATGGGAACTGCAGCATGATGACGGTGAAAGGCGCGATAAGAGCGTTACGCAGTGCGTGTTTCATTACAATGTTCGGAAACGATACACCCTTAAGCCGCGCTGTTCGGATATACTGTGCCGTCATGACCTCGGTCATCGAGGCGCGGGTCATCCTGGCGATATAGCCCATTCCATACAGCGCAATTGTTAGAACAGGCAGGAAAAAGTTCTCAAACGTCGGATTTTCCATCGCCTGAGTTGCCGTACCCTTGAACCATTTCAAGCCCACGGCAGATGATGTGAAAATCGCAATGAAGATAACACCTGACACATATTCAGGTGTAGCCGTAGTCGTAATAGCGAAGGTGGACAAAGTACGATCCGTGGCTGAACCTTCTTTCATACCAGCAAGAATGCCCAGAATAAGCGCCGACGGGACCATCAGCAGCATAACCCAAAACATCAATCGTCCGGTTAACGCCAATCTGTTGCCAACAACGACCGACACCTCTTCTTTGAAAACAGTAGAGTATCCCCAATATCCTTGAAGTATACCGCAAAACTTAGGCGCTTCGTCCGCTGCTTGACCGGGAAGAATGCATCTACCCTGAACAGTACCGTCTTCATTTGTATGACGGTATGATGGAAGGACACCCAGCCATTCGCCATATTTGATAGGCGTCGGCTGAAGGTACCCGTTTTTCTCAAGGTAACTGCTGACCTGCTCATCCGACATTCTGAAATTGCCCTGCGTTTTGGCGAGCTTTTCGAGGTTCGGATAGAGGTTTGTAAGGAAAAAGACCAAAAAAGTTAGGCATAATGCAGTCAGCAGCATGATGCCGACGCGCCTTAGAATAAATAGTCCCATGTTAGCCCCTGTTGGTAGGCTTGCGTAAATGCCTTAAGGCTTTACGATTAGCTGTTTTTATGTTCGCCGCAATCAGGACGAAAAGGCCGCGCCTGATTGGCGCGGCCTATCTTTTTCAGCTTAGGAAACGATGCCGAATTTATACAGCTGCGGAAGGTCCGCAATGTGTTTTTCGACGCCAACCATATTGTCACGGTGATGGCGCATTGCCGTCCTCCAATACGGTTGTATGACCACGCCCTCATCGATCATGATGGCCTGAAGCTTGGCCATTACTTCCCGACGCATGTCAACGTCAGCAATGGAGTTTGCTTCAGCCAAGAGCTTATCAAACTCATCATTGGCAAAACCGGACTCATTCCACGCGACACCTGACTTGTAGGCCAAAGCAAGTACCTGCGTGCCAAGCGGCCGGTGGTTCCAGTTGGTTGAGGAATAAGGATACTTGGTCCAGTCATTCCAGAAGGTAGATCCCGGAAGAACTGTATGCTTTGCCTTTATGCCCGCGTCGTTCAGTTGGGCAACGACCGCCGCCGTCGTGTTGCGACGCCAGTCATCATCAATTGACTGCACTTCATGTTCGAAATCGCCCATTCCGGCTTCGTCCATCAATGCTTTTGCACCCGCTGGATCATAAGGGATGCGAGTCACTGCCGAGTCATATTCCGGATGCATTGGTCCAACGTGACAGTTTTCAGCGGGAATACCGTATCCCGACATGCCAAGTTCCAGACAGACTTCGTTGTCCACAGCCATGGCCAGAGCCTGACGTACACGCTTGTCGCCATAGATCTTGTTGCCGTTTGCGTCTTCCGCCAACTGGTTCGGACGAATAACAATAGTGAACCCGGATGGGATTTCCGACCGAACCAGACCGATGCCGTCGAAGATGTCGACAAATTCACCAACTGACTCCCAGTTCATGTCGATTTCTTCGGCTTCGTAAGCAGCGAGGAAAGCTGCTGGGTCAGTGCCGTAGTCAATGAACTCGATGCGGTCGATATAACCACCTTTGCCCGCTTCGTAGCCCCACCATTCGAAGCCCTCGTTGCGAACCAGTACTCCCTTTACGCCGACTTCGTGGCTTTCTGGGATCATGAAGCCTGTACCGACAGGGTTGTCCAACATGTTGTTGGCATCATGGCTGCTGTGAACGATAGCTGCTGGATAGTCGGCCATACCTGGAATGATGGTGATGTCAGGCGCGTTACACTTCAACTTAACGGTGTGGCTGTCGACAACAGTGATTGCGCCGCCCGCAGCTTGCTGCGTCCCTTCGTCAATCAAAGATGCCATACGCGACGCCATCGAGTTTCCTTCGAGCGCTGTGTTGCACCATCCCGTGATATTCCTGGCGACGTCTTCTGCAGTAAAATCGTCTCCGTTGTTCCACTTGACGCCCTTGCGAACATTCAAAGTGTATTCGGTCGCGTCATCGTTGGCTTCCCAGCTTTCTAGCAGCATCGGCTTGAACGAACCGTCGTTGTTGTACTCGACTAGGTATTCCAGCCAACCTGCAGTAAACGTGGCGATCTGTGTCCAGTCATAAGTACGGGGATCTTTAAGTGCGCGTACTTCCATCTGATAGCGAATAGTGCCGCCACGCTGAGGCTCCTGCGCGGCTGCAGGCGATTTCAGTCCGATCAGACCGTAAGCCGCCGGAGCCGCGACGCCCAGCGCTGTGGCGCGTGCCATGAACTCACGACGGCTAAGTTTGCCATCGCGGTACTCTTGCGCGTGCATCTCTGCCGCCCAGTGCACCTTATTCTTGGTGGATAGTTGATTACTCATAGATGTCTCCCTGTGACACGTATTTTATTGATTGTTCGATGCGTTACGCGACCCTTTGAGGGCCGGTCCGTAAAGCGAAGGGTTTTTGATTTCGGATACTGTACATCCCCATGCGGGTATTCGGCACCAGTTTTCGACTCGCGTCAATGTTCGAAATCGTCATCCAGAGTACAAAAACGACATTCGTTTAGAAAGTCGGCGAACTGTGGTTTGAACCATTTGTGAACAAACGGATATTGAATGATCGAACGAACAAGAATCAATCATCGACAAAGAAGGTGCCATAATGTTTTGTCATTGCTTCTTTTTCCTGAATTGCTCAGTACTGAAATTTGACTAATTGGCGACGTCGAAGCGATGCCAAGTTTTCATACGAGCGCGAAACCAAGTCCGCTGGCGTTTGGCAAATTGCCGGGTAGCGATAGTGGCTTTTTCGGTTGCTTCCTCCAAAGAACATAGACCGTCCAAGTGTGCCATCAATTCCGGCACACCGATGGCTTTGAAAGATGGAAGAGCCGGATCATATTTACCGCGCATAGCAGCAACCTCATCCAGCGCACCCATTTGCACCATCTGGTCAAATCTGCGTGTGATGCGTTCGTTCAGCCAAGCCTTGTCCGTTTCAAAGACGATCGGAACCGCGTTATCCGGTGATAAGGCCGGGGGAGGGGTCTCCTCCTGCCATTCGCGCAATGAGCGACCTGTCGCGACCTGTACCTCCCAAGCGCGCTGAACGCGGGCGCGATTGTTAGCATCTAGCCTTTGCAAGGTTTTGGTTTCGATCCCACGGATCAACTCATGGAGCTCCATTTCGTCCGCTCGAGCCCTTACAGACGGTGGCGTTGTGGGAATGTCGGCCATCCCTTCGGTAAGTGCGGAAAAGTACAGGCCGGTGCCCCCGACTATGATCGGGCGCGTGTTGCGTGAAAGCAAAGGAATGACTTCACGTAGCCAATGGCCAGTGGAGTAGACTTGGTCAAACGCGATATGGCCGTACAGTGCATGCCGCGCCCTGATTTCGTCTTGCTCTGACGGACGCGCCGAAATGATGCGCCAGCAATCGTAAACCTGACTGGCGTCCGCGTTGACGATCACACCACCGAAGCATTCGGCAATTTGCAAGGCCAGTTCGGACTTTCCTGATGCGGTTGGCCCGGCAATTAGGACAGGTTTGTCATCCGAAAGGTCGGGTAGCCGTTCCAACAGCCGGTTCTTGGTAGTATCGGCCATTCAAGTGCGCCTTAATCGTGACTATCCGCATTGAACCTGCGGAAGTTTTGCTCCATTTTGCGCCGGAAAATAAACCCGTGCCAGCCCGGAGCGCAATATGACCCTTTCCCCGCCAACAGACACAGATGAATCCCCAAACACAAAGTACAGGCGTGTGATGCTAAAAATATCAGGCGAGGCGCTGATGGGGGATCAGGGCTTTGGACTGCACCCCCCGACAGTCCAACGTATTGCGCAAGAAGTTAAATCAGTTCACGATCTGGGCGTGGAAATTTGCATGGTCATCGGTGGCGGCAACATTTTTCGTGGTCTATCGGGGTCAGCGCAAGGGATGGAGAGAACCACGGCAGATTATATGGGGATGCTAGCAACCGTAATGAACGCGCTTGCAATGCAGTCTGCACTGGAAGGCATTGGTGTTTTTACCCGCGTCATTTCAGCCATTCGTATGGACGAGGTCTGTGAGCCGTATATACGCCGTCGCGCCGTGCGACACCTAGAGAAAAACAGGGTCTGTATCTTTGCGGCAGGCACCGGAAACCCTTATTTCACTACGGACACTGCTGCAACGCTGCGCGCTAATGAGATGGCTTGCGAAGCGATCTTCATGGGCAAGAACGGCGTTGACGGTGTTTACGACAAAGATCCTAAGACGAACTCGGATGCTGTGCGATTAAAAACTGTTACCTACGACGACGTTCTCGCAAAACGCCTGAGAGTAATGGATGCTTCGGCTATAGCGCTGGCGCGAGACAATAATCTTCCGCTGATCGTATTCGGACTTGATGAGCCCGGCGGCTTCCGAGGTATTTTGGCGGGCGAGGGCACGTACACCAAGGTTCAGGGATAAGCTTCTGATCTTATAGCAAAAAGTCCCGCGCAAATGAACAACCTTCGTTCCACATTGTTTTGACTACGGTCTGTCAAAGAAGCAAATCCGAGGAGAGTAGAGGCATGAGCAATTTAGATATTGACTTCGTTCGGACTCAATTTCCGGCCTTCGCGGAACCCAGTCTCAGCGGGCAGGCTTTTTTTGAGAATGCGGGTGGTTCGTACACCTGCAAGCCTGTGATTGATCGTCTGTTTCGCTTTTACACGCAGCGCAAAGTTCAACCCTATTCGGCCTACGAAGCCAGCAGATTGGGCGGTGAAGAGATGGATGAAGCTCGTCAGCGTCTTGCGGCAGTGTTGGGAGTGGACACGGATGAATTGTCTTTCGGGCCATCGACAACGCAAAACACTTACGTGCTGGCGCAAGCTTTCCGGCAATGGATGCAAGCGGGTGACGCTATTATCGTCACCAATCAAGATCACGAGGCGAACTCGGGTCCATGGCGCCGTTTAGCGGAAGAAGGTGTCGAAGTCAGAGAATGGAAAATCGACCCAGAGACTGGGTCGCTTAACCCGCGAGACCTTGAAAATCTACTCGATGAGCGTGTGCGTCTTGTATGTTTTCCCCATTGTTCCAACGTTGTGGGCGAAATCAATCCTGTAACCGAAATAACCGCGATTGCTCATGCGGCTGGGGCGTTCGTCTGCGTTGATGGAGTGTCCTATGCACCGCATGGGTTTCCGAACGTGGGTGAGCTTGGCCCAGATATCTATTTGTTTTCGGCCTACAAAACTTATGGCCCTCATCAAGGCTGCATGGTTATTCGACGAGCGTTAGGCAATCTGTTGCCCAATCAGGCCCATTATTTTAACGGTGACATACTTTATAAACGCTTCACACCTGCCGGTCCGGATCATGCTCAGATCGCTGCAAGCGCCGGAATGGTGGATTATGTTGACTTACTTTGCGATCATCACAATGGGCCGAAAGACAGTGCGGCGGGAAGCGGAGCATTCGTTCACGATTTAATGCGCGAACACGAAATCTCTCTGCTGCAACCTGTTTTGGATGCCGTGAAAAACAGAAATGCTGTGAGGTTGATCGGACCGAGTGATGCCGGGCGGCGCGCGCCAACCGTAGCTTTGGCGCTAAATAGGAAAGCAGAGGTGGTAGCCGCAGAACTTGCAGGGCACGGCATAATGGCTGGCGGAGGGGATTTTTATGCCGTTCGTCCGCTTCAGGCGATGAGTGTTGACCCAGATCAGGGTGTGTTGAGGCTAAGCTTCACGCACTATACTTCGCGACAGGAAATTGATCAGTTGCTTGAGGCGCTTGATAGCGTTTTGTGATCCAGCGTCGGCTCGTTTTCGTACCAGTAGGAAAGCGGGTTAGAAAATGAACAACGGGCTTTCTCCAATTATATTGTGGTTCAGGCGCGATCTACGCCTGCATGACCATTTTGCATTGGAGGCAGCGTCAGCGTCGGGTCGTCCAATTCTGCCGTTGTTTATCTATGACGACCCAGTGCAAGAGTTGGGTGCTGCGCCAAAATTCCGGTTGGGTCTAGGCCTTGAAGTTTTCGCCGAAACAATAAAATCACGCGGCAGTCGCCTAATTTTCCGTCGCGGATCTGCGCTGGAGGCTCTTGAAGCGGTGATAGCCGAAACTGGAGCAACGAGTGTCTTTTGGACACGCTCTTACGACCCAACTTCGATTACCCGGGATACTCTGATTAAGTCAAAATTAGCAGAGCGGGGCATTGAGGCGCGCTCGTTTGCTGGTCATTTGTTATTCGAACCTTGGGAGGTCGCGACAAAGGCAGGGCAGCCCTTTCGAGTGTTTACCCCTATGTGGCGCGCGGTAAGCGGTCGCGACGTCGCGACGCCGCGGCCAGAACCCAGGTCATTGCGGCCCATGTCGAAATGGCCCCGATCTGATCGGCTGGGTGATTGGCATCTTGATCGTAAAATGAATCGTGGTGCTGACGTAGTTCGTTCCTTTGTTAAAGCGGGAGAGGCGGCCGCGCTTGATCGGCTAGACGCGTTCTTGCGGCGCGTCAGTGATTATGCAGGTCGACGCGACAACTTGGGCCAGGCCGGAACCTCTGATTTATCGGAGTATTTGTCGCTGGGAGAAATTAGCCCTCGCGTAATTTGGCATAGGGTTCAGAATGCAGCGAGGCTAGGTGCGTCAGGAACTGATGCGTTTCTGAGGCAACTAATTTGGCGCGAGTTTTCATATCACCTG
Source organism: Ruegeria sp. YKSD179 (assembly GCF_059612885.1). Lineage (NCBI taxonomy): Bacteria > Pseudomonadati > Pseudomonadota > Alphaproteobacteria > Rhodobacterales > Roseobacteraceae > Ruegeria > Ruegeria sp. YKSD179. The sequence goes on from NZ_JBXWRL010000005.1 coordinate 157,353, forward strand.
ATGTACCACACTCCGCACATGCTGACTGACAACTGGAAGCCTGACTGGGGACAATTTCCGTGGGAAACCTGCACAATTGCGAAGTCTGCTGTTTGCTGGAAACAGGCACGTACCGGTGTTCCGATTGTCGATGCCGGTTTGAGGCAGATGTTCGTGACCGGTCGGATGCATAACCGCGCAAGAATGATTGTTGCTAGTTACCTCACTAAACATCTGATGGTTCACTGGAAGATCGGAATGGATTGGTTCGCTGAATGCCTTACGGACTGGGATCCGGCAGCTAACGCAATGGGGTGGCAGTGGGTTGCCGGGTCTGGTCCGGATGCGGCGCCCTTCTTCAGAATTTTTAATCCAGAGACACAGCGGGAAAGATTTGATCCAAAGGGAACGTACCTCAAGCAGTGGATAGCGGAAGGCAGCACCAGCCCAACGTCTACGGCACTAGCCTATTTCGACGCAGTACCCCGATCATGGGGGCTTAAGCCTAGTGATTCTTACCCACAACCGATCGTCGGATTGAAAGAAGGGCGTGAACGGGCGCTGGCCGCGTACGAAAGCAGAAAATCACCGGTAAGGAATTGAAAACTTGCCAGAAACGAAATCCCGTCCTAGCCTTACGTCGCAACCGCAAAGGGGAGAGCGGATGTTTCTGACGACGACTGATGGGCAGGAGAACCTGCCAAGATATTTTACGCAAGTCTTCAAAATGCTGGGCCATATGAAGGCCGGGCGGCTTGATATAGTGCTGCCAGATGGTCGCGTGTTTCGAGCCGAGGGTGCAGAACCGGGGCCGGTGGCCCGAGTGGATATCCACGATCCCGAGGTCTTTTCGCGGTTGATCCGCGAGGGGGAACTAGGCTTTTCGGATGGTTATCTGGAGGGCGATTGGAGCACTACTGATCTTCGGGCTTTCATGGACCTTGTGCACTTGGGTACCGAGACAGTCTATGACGATTTCACTGGCAAGTTTTTGGTCCGTGCGTATGAAAGACTGCGATTTTGGTTACACCGAAACAATCGACGGCAGGCGAAAAAGAATATTTCTTACCATTACGATTTGGGTAATGATTTCTATGGCCTATGGCTGGATGACACCATGACGTATTCCAGCGCGATCTTTGAAACAGGGCAGGAAAGCTTGGAAAATGCGCAGACTGCGAAATATTCCAGCCTTGTGGACGAGATGGGTGCCAAGCCCGGGGATCATATTCTGGAGATAGGATGTGGTTGGGGTGGTTTTGCCGAGTATGCAGCAAAAGAACGTGGATTGCGTGTCACAGGCCTGACTATTAGTCAAGAACAACTTAACTTCGCCAGAGAACGTATTGATAAAAAAGGGCTTTCAGATCTTGTGAGCTTCAAGCTCCAGGACTACCGCGACGAACGTGGGCAATACGATGGAATTGCTTCGATTGAGATGTTCGAGGCCGTTGGTCAAAGATATTGGCCGGTATATTTCGATACTGTACGCGAGCGCTTGAAACCTGGCGCTCAAGCCACATTGCAGATTATCACGGTAGCTGACCATCGTTGGGATGTTTATAAAAACGGGATCGATTTCATTCAGAAATACATTTTTCCAGGTGGGATGCTGCCTGCTCCTAAAATTCTGAAAGAGCAAATTGGTCTGGCCGGTTTGGAACTGGTCCGATCTAAAGAGTTTGGAAAAAGCTACGATTTGACCCTGCGAAGGTGGTACGAAACTTTTAATTCCAAATGGGATCAGATTTCAGAAATGGGTTTTGATGAGCGTTTTCGCCGCATGTGGAATTATTATTTGACTGCATGTGGCGCAGCCTTTGACACGGGTAATTGCGATGTGACACAGATCACAATAGCGAAACCCAGTTAAAGGACGGACCAAGCAAAATGCCTACCGCTGCACGCCTTGTTGCCGCCACGTGCCTGTTGGTCATAGGGTTTTTGGTTTCGTCCATGATAATGGCCAACGGCGAGGAAGGTAAATCCTACGGGTATTTCCCCGTGGTGAACATGGCGCTTGGCGTCGCGTGTGGCTGGACCGTCATGGGCAAACGGGCTGGTCGTGGTTGGACGGCTGCGGTTAATAATGGTCTGACAGGCGTTGCTTCGTTGGTGTTCTGGGGGCTATTCGTTCAGGGTACGTATGAGATGGTCAGGCAGGCCATGCGTAACCGTTTCGAAGGGCCATTTGAGGCTATATTGGCGATTTTTGAAATTGGGGTTGGGTTTGCCGAGCAGCTCTGGGCATCCGAAATTATTCTAACTCTGGTAATTGGAGCCGTAGTATCTGGTATAATGACCGAGATTGCTGCTCGTCGGTGGAATTAGGTTGGTGGAGCCCTGCAAGCAGGTTTTCGGGTGTGACAATCGCATTTTCTTCCGTGTTTCCACATGTTCTGGTTTTAGAAAGGGTTGCCAGTACGTAAATGTGCTGAGAAACGAATTTTAAAGGCTGAATAGGCCGATCACGAGATTCAAGAGCAATTTTCTCAGTGATTGCGCCCAAAGCGGGTTCCGCAACATGGGCCGATCGTGGACCCTATCGGAGTTGCAACGATTTGGGCCAGATTGTCCTCAAAACGGGTTTTGTAGGCTACAGGCTTGAAACAAGCACTGTGCAAACTTTGGCGTTAAAAAATTTAAGTAACACATGATTTGCCAAAAATTTTTCTTTTAAATTAAATGAGCTTTGATTTCGAACCTATTGAAATAAATAAAAAGTGATACTTTCGCACCATCGACCCTAGGTCAATAACCGATCTAAGCCGCTGTTATCAAAGCACCAACCTTCTGCACAAAAAGCGTCATGACACATTGGAACTTGCGAAAGCATGTCGGTCCATTTCTTGTCTGTGCAGATGCCGTTCTTTTTTTACCCAAGTGCGCGATTCGGGTCTGCTGATTGACCAAATCCGTTTGCCGATTTCTAGTCAAAGATCCCAAGCCGCGGATTTCGGATGCTTTTGCCGGATTGACCGAACAAGGTGCAGCATCCAGTCTGACCATTCACTACGATACGATGCAATGGAAGAAGCGTTTATTGCATTGACAGCCCTTGAGTTTGTTGGGGATGCTCAGTCGGAATGCGGGGCTTTGGTAGAAATCGTATATTTATTTGTAGTTTTGGCGGAATTGGTCTGTACCGTCGTAGGTAGTGGACTGACTGCCGAAGACTAAAAGGACGTCGAAAAATAGAGCTGTTCTTGGGTTTCAAGGATCAGATGCACAGCCGAAAAACAAGAGTTCTCCCTTGCCGATGTTGGTTCACTGGCCAGCACCTCATTCAGAACGACAACGTACTTGGCTATCACAGCTTGTGGTTGGGGCAGGGCACCTGTAAATCTTCTGCGAACCTAACGACAAGAGGGTGCCATGCGCATTGCACGAGACCTTGCCGACGCGGTCGGGAAAACACCACTGATCCGTCTGCGCCGTATAAGCGAAGAAACCGGGTGCGAAATTCTGGGCAAGGCCGAATTTATGAATCCTGGTCAATCGGTTAAGGACCGCGCAGCACTGTTTATTATCCGGGATGCGATTGCGCGGGGGGAATTGAAACCGGGCGGAACGATCGTCGAGGGTACAGCGGGCAATACCGGCATCGGACTTGCCCTGGTAGGTGCGTCGATGGGTTTTAAAACGGTTATTGTTATTCCAGAAACTCAGTCCGAAGAAAAAAAAGATATGCTGCGTCTAGCTGGCGCTCAACTGGTTCAGGTGCCAGCAGCGCCATATCGCAATCCCAACAACTTTGTGCATTACTCGCGTCGCTTGGCAGAGGAATTGGCCCACACTGAGCCTAATGGTGCGATCTGGGCCAACCAATTCGACAACGTTGCCAACCGTCGGGCGCATGTTGAAACCACCGGACCAGAAATTTGGGAGCAAACCGACGGTAAGGTTGATGGCTTCGTCTGCGCGGTGGGGTCTGGCGGCACGCTTGCTGGGGTGGCGGAGGCGCTACAGCCAAAAGGTGTCAAGGTCGGTTTGGTCGATCCGATGGGTGCAGGTCTTTATTCTTACTACACCACCGGCGAGATAGCGATGGAAGGCGGATCAATCGCCGAGGGTATTGGCCAGGTTCGGATCACGAAAAACCTTGAAGGGTTCCAACCGGACTACGCCTATCAGATGACCGATAACGAAGCACTGCCTTACATCTTCAATTTGCTGCGCGAGGAAGGTTTGGTTATGGGCGGTTCGACAGCTATAAACATGGGCGGAGCTGTGCGTTTGGCACGTGAGCTTGGGCCGGGCCACACCATTGTGACCATCCTTTGCGATTACGGCACGCGCTATCAATCGAAATTGTTCAATCCGGACTTCTTGCGAGAAAAAGAGCTTCCTGTTCCAGATTGGATGACCGAAGCACCTCGCAGCATACCTGGCGTGTTTGAGGACGTATGATGCAGCAGCAGGTTCGCCTGTTCCTAGCCTTTGTTATGCTTTGCCTGTTCGGGCTGGGCGGTCCGGTTTTCGCCCAGCTAACGGATAAGCAAAGCGATTATTATAGAGGGTGGGTAAGTACTGCGGATCGCGCCGAAGCAGTGATCGAGGCCAACCGAGCATCGAACGCTTCACTGGAAAATCTACGTTCAGAAATAAATAGTTACAGGGAAGACTTTAACAGCGCCCGCAGTGCAAATACCGATCGCATTCAGACGCTTGAGAACCAGTTGAAGGCTTTGGGCCCCAAACCTGAAGAAGGGACAACCGAACCAGAAGACATCGCCACGCTGAGGGCCCATCTGGAAACCCAATTAGATAGTCTCAAGGTCCCACGGATTATTTCCGAAGAAGCATACAGCAGAGCAAACGGTCTGATTAACGAAATCGACCAAATCATACGCGAACGCCAAAAAAAGGAACTGTTAGAGCGGGGGCCTTCACCGCTTAACCCGGTTCATTGGGGACCCGCCTGGATTGACGTGACCGAAGCGGCGCGGAGTTTGGTCAATGAAACAGTTGAAAACGTTCGGTCAGACGTTTTCAAAGAACAGTTGCAGGATCGTGGACCGCAAATTCTGATCTTGGTTATTATCGCAGCGGTACTGCTTTTGTATGGTCGCCGATGGTCCGAAAAAGGCGGCGAATATCTCAGGCGCTTTGGTGGCAAGGGCAGCGGTGTGTGGACATTCATAGTGTCCCTGTTGCGTATAGTTCTTCCGTGGATCGGGGTTGTTTTCTTAGTGGAAGCGGTTGTTCTGACCGGTGTACTTGGACTGCGTGGAAGCTTGCTTTTCGAGAAAATTCCGTATTGGGCAGCGATAATCCTCTACTTCGATTGGATCGGGCGTCAAGCGTTCTTGATGGGACAGTCCAACAACTTTAAGCGCCTTTCAGCCCCTAAAATCAAAGAATTGCGACTTTACATTGATCTGCTCGCTGCGATGTTAATTTTGCATGAGCTGGCTGTTTTATTCGAACAAATCGAAAATATTTCGGATGCGACGCGGGCCGTTGTCGGGTTCCCAGTAATTGTTCTGAGCTCTCTGCTTTTGCTTCGAATTCGGCAGGTTCGCCAATCGACGACAGAAATGGCGGAAAACGAAGCCTATTCCGGTAGGGCAGCTGGCTTTAGCCAAGTGATTGAGTTCATCCGTCGCGCTTTGTTTTTGCTTGGTATTACGACGCCTGTTCTTGCTGCTGCCGGATTTATAAACGCTGCCGAGGCAATCGTTTTTCCAACCATCAAAACTTTGGTGTTGATTGCAGCGCTCGTAATTTTTCAGAGGTTCATCACCGCGATCTACGGTTGGATAACTGGTCAGGGTGAAAAATCTCAGGATTCGTTGTTCTCTGTTTTAGTCGGCTTTTTACTCGCAATTTTGTCGCTGCCGATACTCGCGTTGTATTGGGGCGCACGACAATCCGATTTAAGCGAGGCCTGGTCACGTTTGAAGTTGGGCTTTGACATTGGCGGTGTCACAATTTCCCCCAGCAACTTTCTGACATTCGTCGCTGTGTTCGCCATCGGGTATACCCTGACGCGATTGTTGCAAAGCGGATTACGCAATTCGCTTCTACCGAAGACGAGTATCGATCCCGGCGGCCAGAACGCCATTGTCGCTGGAACCGGGTATGTGGGCATTTTCTTTGCCGCACTCGCTGCGATTATCGTGGCTGGGTTTGATCTGTCTTCGCTTGCAATCGTCGCTGGCGCACTGTCGGTCGGGATCGGTTTTGGACTGCAGACCATCGTTTCAAACTTCGTCTCGGGTATTATTTTATTGGTCGAGCGTCCTATCTCAAAGGGTGATTGGATCGATGTAAACGGAATGATGGGTTACGTTCGGGATATTTCCGTTCGTTCCACACGAATTGAAACCTTCGACCGGACCGACGTGATTGTTCCGAATTCAGACCTGATAAGCGGGGTCGTAACCAATTACACCCGAGGTAACACAATTGGTCGAGTAATCGTTCCAGTGGGTGTTGCATATGGCACTGATACAAAAAAAGTTGAGAATATTCTGCGTGAAATTGCCAACAACCATCCCATGGTTCTGGCCAATCCCGCGCCAAACATAGTCTTTCAAGGATTCGGGGCCGACTCGCTTGATTTCGAAATCCGCGCGATACTTCGGGACGTGAACTGGGTTCTATCTGTCAAATCCGATATGAACCATGAGATCAACCGCAGGTTCGTCGACGAAGGCATCGAAATCCCATTTGCCCAGCGCGATATTTGGTTGCGTAATGCCGAAGTTCTTCACGAAAGATCAGTTGGAGAACCCAAGGTGCCTGCGAAAAGTGCGGCAGTTAATAGGCAAGCCGGGCCTGTTGACCTAAACCAAACTGATATGGAATCCGACGACGGCGACGAAGCATAATTCGACTTTATTCTGGCCTTGCAAATCTCGTTTCGATGGTCCAAGTATCGCCGACATGGAGAGGTGGCCGAGTGGTCGAAGGCGCACGCCTGGAAAGTGTGTAGGCGGGAAACCGTCTCCAGGGTTCGAATCCCTGTCTCTCCGCCACACACCCCATTCATCGTGAGACATTGATACGGACCTCGGATTTTGTCCCTTTATTCCGGGGGCTTGCGCCGTAGTCCTACGCGCGGAGACGCCACCCGGAGACGGTATTTTCTCGTATGACCTACTGCGTCTCTGCACGGCAAAAACCGGGGGTCGGTTTTGCCCCGGAATTTCCCTGCTAGCAGGGAATTTACAGGGAATTTTCTCCCATTGGCGCTCTTTGAGTTGTCTCTGACGCAGATATTTCCCACTGA